>SKZL01000153.1 GCA_007127395.1 Balneolaceae bacterium | reverse complement strand
CATCACGAAAGGCACTGTATCCCATTACATTGGAAAGAGTGGTGGTGATGGGGGATCGTTCATAAAAAATCAATCTTGATGAAACCAGACGCGAGGTGTCGTAGGACTGGCCGGGCATCATGAATTGTCCAAGACGAATATTGAACCAGGGGCGGATATGGGCATCAACATGGAAATCGAGCACCGAAGGTGTGGATCCGGCGAGCTCTATCCAGGTTGTGGTGCTGAACTTGTCGCCTATCCTTCCCCTTGCCGTAATCCTGGCCCTTCTGATGCGGAAGCCCTGTGTTTCGAGTGATTCGGAACTCAATACCGGCGCTAACCCTTGTGAGGGGGTTAACTGATCTGTGCTTTGGTTGGCGATATACCAGTTTTGCATATATCCGCCCACATCCATTTTGATTTGGGCATTGGCTGTTTGTACGAATGTCCAGAATAGTATTGAGATGAGCACAATACATGGAGCTAGCTTCTTAGTTTGCATCTTCTTGATCCCCTTTTAGTAGTCTAACAGTTCCTGATTCAATATTCTATCGAACGGCAGTCAGGTTTGATGCCGGGACAGGTCAATCTTGATCTGTTGATGATTATTACTCTTGTTTATACTTATAGCTTAATAATAAAAGATGAAGAAATGATTAAGCTTTTCCCTGATTTATCAATTGTGAATTGATTAAGGGTCATCAACAGTGAAAATTGAGAATTTAGTTAAAAAAATTACGGGAGCCACCCGCTTTATGAGGTTAATATTTTTTGATCCGGTTAAGAATTTTGGCACTAATGAGCATTCTATTATTTGACAGCGATGGTTTTAGAGCGAATGATAGCTTTCAGGGGCTGATTCGATCGACAAGGGTACTGTCCACCGAAATACTTTGTATAAAGGAATCCAAACCCGAAACCACAACACATCCCCGGGATGTTCCCACCTAAGCGCTCGTTTATAATGTGTAAAAAGTCTCCAAAAAATGGTATCTATATGTAATAGTCTATATCTGAATAGACTTTCAATGATATCATTTAACCTGTAATAAAAGTGTAATGCGAATCCATATTTATCTGATACTTATAGCAGCTTTCATGCTCTCATCTTGCAGCTCTGAAGTGGCTCAAGAGGATAGCTGGCAATTGATTTGGAGCGATGAGTTTGATTACAACGGATTGCCCGATCCTGCAAAGTGGGCGTACGATGTCGGTTACATAGCCAATAATGAAAAGCAATACTATACAGAATCAAGGCTTGAGAACGCAAGGGTTGAGGATGGTTATTTGATCATTGAAGCGAGAAAGGAAGCATGGGAAGATTTTGATTATACCTCGGCCAGGCTTGTAACGCGCGACCGGCAGACCTGGACGTATGGCCGTTTTGAAGTACGGGCCAAAGTTCCAACCGGCCGCGGTACCTGGCCTGCTGTCTGGATGCTGGGAGAAAACATCAGTGAGGTTGGTTGGCCGGCATCGGGTGAGATCGATATCATGGAGTATGTCGGTTTTGATCCGAACAGATTTCATGGATATGTTCATACATCTGCATTTAATCATACAATTGGAACCCAAAAGGGGGATTCTATTGAGTTCGAAAGGCCATGGGAAAATTTTCATCTGTTTGCAATCGAGTGGTTTGAAGACCGGATTGACTTTTTTGTGGATGACATCAAGTACTTTACGTTTGAAAAGGAGTCATCCGATGATGATGTCTGGCCATTCGACAAACCCCACTACCTGCTGCTCAACCTTGCCATCGGCGGCAACTGGGGTGGCCAGGAAGGAATTGACGACTCCCTTTTCCCACATCAGTTTGTGGTCGATTATGTAAGGATTTATCAGAAAGAGGGGCGATAGGGGCATATCATATAATGGATTGGCAGAATATTGGATTGAAACGGTGAACCGGAAAAACCGCACGATCTGGAGATTTTGGGAGGTTTTTGTTAAAGCGATACTTTGTCACCCGGATCTTAATCGGTTTGCCTGAACAGACTGATTCTTTTGGCCGGGATGGCCATTTAACTTCTATTGTATCACTTTGATACAATAGAAGTTTTTTATAGAAAGGTGATTTAGTTTTGTTTGTCTATTTGATTGCTCATCGACCCGTCTGCTCTTCAGTCTTGCTAAATATCTCAACAATACCCTCTTTATCCAGCGGACCGATTGCATCCAGCGGTTTACCTCCTCCATAAACACGAATGGCATAATCTGCAATCTCCGGGAACGCACTTTCCGGTATATTCACATCGGATAAGCGGTGATAGAGACCATTCTCCTGCAGCCAGGTTTCAAACATGGCAATAAATTCTGCAGCGGTTTCATCTTCATTTTTGGTGTCGATTCCGAATAGTACTCTTCCCAGTCGTGCCAGCCGGTCTACAGCCCGGTCATGCTCCATCAGCCATTTGAAATAGGCAGGATAGAGGATGGCCAGCCCGCGTCCGTGCGCCAGGTCCGGCTCGTATCCACTTAAAGAGTGCTCAAGATTATGCAGTATAAAAACGGATGGTTTACGCCCGGCAATCTGGATTGTATTGAGTGCAAGAGTGGAAGCCCACATTAATTGTCCGCGGAGAGCCTCATTTCCAGGATCATTTACCACGAGCGGTAATGATTCTATCACCTCCTGCATGATCCCTTCGCTGTATCTGTCAGCCACCGGTGAACCATTTCCGCCCAGAAGGTAATTTTCAATCACATGGCTGAAAATATCCGATGCGCCATCGCGTGTTGTTTCGAGCGGGATAGATGTGTGATATGCAGGGTTCAGCCAGGATGCAGTTGGCTGGAAGAAACTGTAACTAACCGGTGATTTCCCTTTCACTTCCGGGTTGGAAATAACCGCAT
>SKZL01000188.1 GCA_007127395.1 Balneolaceae bacterium | reverse complement strand
TACAACAAATATGCCCGTATTCTGGGCACCATCGTGATTGTGATCGCCTACACAACGATTGTCGGATATCAGTTTCGGGGAGGCGGTTTTGTGTTGAACCTGGTAGCCGGGATACCGGAGTGGCAGGGGGTACTGCTCACAGCCGGGTTCATCGTTGCATTTACCGCTTTTGCGGGGATGCTCTCAATCGTTTCGGTGGATATCATCAATGGGGCGGTCATAACCGTTGCCGTGATCATTGCGGTGCCGCTTGTGTTCATGAACCTGGGCGGGATGGAGTATCTGAGTACGGAGCTCGATCCGCAGCTTTTCACCGTACTTGGCGGCCACAGCTGGATCTGGGTAATGGGTGTCTTTTTTCCGACATTTTTACTGCTTCTTGGCGAATCCAATATGTATCAGAAATTTTATTCTGCCAAGAGTGAAAAATCTGCAAAAAATGCGGTGGTTTTTTGGGTGGTCGGAACGATCATCATTGAAACGGCAATCGCGTCGCTGGCGATCATCGCGTTCAGCCATTTCAATACTCTTGATCCGTCAAGCGTGATGCACCTGGCTGTCGAAGACAGTGAACGGATCATCCTGCACACCGCACGGTTTGCCACCGAAGTGGGGATACCGCTGGCCGGCGGACTCCTGCTGATCTGCGCGGCTGTCGCCATCATCACATCCACCGGAAACAGCTTTCTGCTTACACCATCCACCAACCTGACGCGTGATATCTACCAGCGATTTGTCCACCCGGAAGCTTCTGAAAAACGGATCATCCTGTTTCAGCGGATGATGGTGCTCCTTCTTGGGATTGTTGCCTGGCTGCTGCTGACCCAGTTCCGGACCATTCTGGATATGGCCTTTACCGCCTACACGATGGTAGGTGCCGGACTGACCCCCGCACTGCTCGCCGCATTCCTATGGAAACGGGTGACAACAGCAGGGGGAGTTGCATCCATCGCAACAGGAATGGGAGTAACGGTGGTGATCACCATCATCAACTCCATTGGGGATGAACCGTGGATACCGTTTGATTACATCGTGCTGCCTGCAGCCGGTCTGTCGGTATTGGTACTGATTGTCGTCTCACTCCTCACAAAACCCGATCCAAAAGAGAAATGGGGGAAATTTTATGAAGAGGAGAAGGTGGAGTTAAGCGACGTTATATGATTTCAGAATGATGAATGACGAATAATGATCTTTGAAGTGGTTTTGGAATCCGGGATAGAGGCACTCACTTCACCGTTCACTATTCGACATTCAGAGTTCTGAGTTCAAGTCCAACGCTTATCCCCCTCATAAAACATATCTATCATATCGACCCTGTAATTTATATAACTTACAGAGATATGTATATAAATGGTTGCCGGGAGAGATGGCGGCAAGTCAACCAGTCTAACTATAACAGTTCATCAAAAAAACCGAGTTTATGAGTAATGAAAGTAAATGTCCATTCAGCAGTCAAGTTGTCAAACCGAATGCAGGTGCAGGTACCGGCCTTCGCGAATGGTGGCCGAATCGTCTGAACCTGAACATTCTGCGTCAACACTCCTCACTATCCAATCCTATGGATGAGGATTTTGACTATGCAGAGGAGTTCAAAAAGCTGGATCTGGATGCTGTAAAAAAAGATATTTATGATCTGATGACCGATTCACAGGATTGGTGGCCGGCCGATTTTGGTCATTATGGCCCACTTTTCATCCGGATGTCGTGGCATAGTGCGGGAACTTATCGAGTGCAGGATGGACGCGGTGGCGGCGGCACCGGCGACCAGCGTTTTGCTCCTTTGAACAGCTGGCCTGATAACGTAAACCTGGATAAGGCACGCCTGCTGCTATGGCCGGTCAAGAAAAAGTATGGGAAGAAACTTTCGTGGGCCGACCTGATGATCCTGGCCGGCAACTGTGCCCTGGAATCGATGGGGTTCAGGACCTTCGGTTTTGCCGGCGGGCGCGAGGATGTATGGCAGCCAAATGAAGATGTGAACTGGGGCCCGGAGAGTGAGTGGCTGGGTGATAAACGCCATAGTGAAGGGGGTGACCTGAAGGGATCACTCGCCGCTGATCATATGGGACTCATTTATGTAAACCCGGAAGGGCCAAACGGAGAACCCGACCCGGTCAAATCGGCGCAGTACATTCGTCAGTCGTTCAGCCTGATGGCAATGAATGATGAGGAGACGGTGGCACTGATCGCCGGCGGGCATACCTTTGGCAAGGTGCATGGCGCTAATCTGGAAGAACACCTGGATCGTGAGCCGGAAGCGGCACCGATCGAAAAAATGGGCCTTGGCTGGGAGAACAGCTATGGAACCGGTAAAGGTGCCGATACCATCACCAGTGGATTGGAAGGAACCTGGACGGATGAGCCCACCCGGTGGACCAACAAGTATCTGGACAATCTGTTCAAGTATGAGTGGGAGAAGCACAAAGGGCCCGGCGGCAAGTGGCAGTGGAGACCAAAAGATGGCGCGGGTGAAGGAACCATTCCCGATGCGCATGATCCCAACATCAAGCATGCTCCGTTCATGCTCACGACAGATATTGCGCTCAAAGCAGATCCCGAGTATGAAAAAATATCACGCCGATTCTATGAAAATCACGAAGAATTTGCAGATGCATTCGCGAAAGCGTGGTATAAACTGACTCATCGTGATATGGGTCCTAAAGCACGCTATCTCGGCCCGGAAGTACCGGAAGAAGTCCTGCTCTGGCAGGACCCGATCCCGGCTGTGGATCACGAGCTGATTGATGAGGCTGATATCACCGCGCTGAAAGGGAAGATCGCGGAAACCGGATTGAGTATCTCCGAGCTGGTTTCAACCGCTTGGGCATCCGCATCTACATTTCGTGGATCAGATAAGCGGGGAGGAGCGAACGGCGCACACATTCGTCTTGAGCCGATGAAAAATTGGGAAGTGAACAATCCGGCACAACTGGCCAAAATACTCGACGTGCTGGAAGGAGTTCAGAAGGAGTTCAACAGTGAACAATCCGGCAATAAAAGAGTATCCCTTGCTGATGTGATCGTACTGGGAGGGTGTGCGGCCGTTGAGAAAGCGGCTCAAAAAGCGGGCCATGATGTTACAGTGCCATTTACGCCCGGGCGAACCGATGCAAGGCAGGAGCAGACAGAGATCGAATCTTTTGCATGGCTTGAACCGAAAGCAGATGGATTCAGGAACTATTACAATGTAAGTGGCGCTACACATGAGGAGATGCTTGTTGATAAGGCACAGCTTCTGACACTATCCGTGCCGGAGCTGACTGTCCTGTTGGGTGGAATGCGTGTGCTGGATACCAACTATGACGGATCAAAACACGGTGTGTTCACCGATCGCCCGCAGGAACTGTCCAACGACTACTTTGTGAACCTGCTCGATCTGGGAATTACGTGGAACGCGACATCCGAAGAGCAGCAGCTTTTTGAAGGGCGTGACCGCAAGAGCGGTGAAGTGAAATGGACCGGAACCCGTGTGGATCTGATTCACGGATCCAATTCGGAGTTGCGTGCAGTTGCGGAACTCTATGCCGGTGAAGATGCAGAAGAGAAGTTTGTCAAAGACTTCGTTGCGGCGTGGGATAAGGTTATGAATCTGGACCGGTTTGATCTAGATTGAATTTGACAAACATTGGTTGGTTAGGTGAGAAATGAAAAGGCAGTCCGGAAACGGGCTGTCTTTTTTTTTGTTGGTTTTGTTTATAAGATCGGTTTTTGGTCGGTAATAAATTCATCCTTTATGTAACATTTTGGTATTATATAGGTTATAAGGATCTTGTTTCAAGATTAACGGGTTTATCAAAAGAGGAAAACCTATGAAGAAGAGACGATTATATTTGATTGCAGTTTGTGCAATTCTGACGATATTTTTGTGGGGTTGCGGTACAGAATCGGTGCCAAAATATAACCTGGGCGTATTTGCAGAGCCGGAGGAAGGAGGCATGGTAACTCCTGAAGGAGGAGAATTCACAGAAGGGAGGACAGTGGAATTGACAGCGATACCAAATGAGGGTTGGCTTTTTACAAGATGGGAAGGAAATCTCACAGGGAATAACAATCCGGGGACATTACGGATAGAATCAAATTCGTGGGTAAGAGCGGTATTTGAGAAGAGAACCTATCCGTTAACTTTAACAGTGGAAGGTAACGGAAGAATCCTTGAAGAGGTGATTCAGGAAAAAGCGGTCGAACACTCGCATGGGACAGTGGTGAAACTGCAACCGGCGCCTGACTCAGGATGGCGTTTTTCACACTGGGGAGGTGGATTGCTAAGCGGAAATGAAACACCTGTTGAAATTTTGATAGATAAACCGGTCAATGTAACTGCCACTTTTGTTCCTTTAGCAGGATCGATTCGTACCTTTGGTGGCAGTAGTTATGATATCACATTTTCTATGACTGAAACCACTGATGGAGGGTTTGCTGTGACCGGATACACCTCCAGTAATGATGGGGATTTTGAAGGACAGCATCTTGAAGATGTTGATCTGTTTGTCATCAAGGTAGGCACTGATGGATTCAAGGAGTGGTCACGGTTGTTTGGTGATAAAAATCTGAATCATGGTTACTCCATCACCAATACCATGGATGGGGGAATTGTTGTATCCGGGAAGGCACAAGCAGATAGTTGGGAAACGCTGGTTATAAAACTTGACAACAATGGAAATATGCTATGGGAACGTGCTTTTTATATGGGTAGTGGAGAGGCATTGACAGCGACCAAGGATGGAGGTGTTGTTGTCACAGGTTTCAGCCACTCTGATGAGGGCATTTTTGAAGGGTTGAATAGGGGAGAGTCGGACGTGTATTTATTAAAACTATCGGCAACCGGTGATGTGGAATGGGTTCAATCATTTGGTGGAAGTTCAGGAGAAGTGGGCAGATCGGTAGTACAAACCGCAGATGGAGGGTTTTTATTGTCAGGCTGGGCGTACTCAACAGATGGTACATTTGAGGGGCTGAAAGATCATAGCAATATTGATGCATTTTTAATTCGCACCAATTCAGAAGGTGAAGTTCAATGGGCGAAATTTTTGCATGATAGAAATGAGCAACACAGTTTAAGAACAGAATCCCCGGATGTGGTAGAAACAGTTGACGGAAGATTTATATATACATATACAGACTGCAAGGGAGGTCCAACACTTGGGTCCAGTATTTGCCGGTATCACCTGGTTGAGCTTGACCGGGATGGTGAAGTACTCTGGAGAAAAACCTTCAGTGGAAGTGAAAGTGATGGTATTGACGGTATAACAGCCACTAATGACGGGGGTGTGATTATGACAGGCTATACCAGCTCGGACGATGGAGATTTTGCAGGGCTGACGAAGAAAGGATTTACCGATATTCTGATTCATAAATTGACAGCATCGGGCGATACGGAGTGGATAAAGAATTATGGTGGAAGCAGATGGCAGAGTGGGCGTTCCATTATTCAGACCGGTAACGGCGGATTTGCACTCACAGGAAGTTTTATGTCCAATGACGGTGATTTTGAGGGGATGCTGCGGGACGGGGCAGATATATTTATCATGAAAACAGATGCTAGTGGAGAGCTGCTTTCAGAATGGTAAATTGATGGTGATGTTTTTTCTGTAAAACTAATATCTTTTGCTCAGGTTTAAACGACATAACTGACCTCGTAGTTCAACCGGATAGAACAATAGCCTCCTAAGCTTTAGATCTGGGTTCAAGTCCCGGCGAGGTCACAACTCATTGACACGGAGTTGAAATCAGATCTTATAAAAATTCCCGGGAATAGTCCATAAGAAGCCTTTTCTCCCATGGTCACTATCGGTGAGATTTCAAGGCTCAAAATTTATCTATTTACTTTGACGTGAGATATAGATAAACTGAAATAGTACTGACAGTCTGCCGCGTTCCGATTACTTTTTTTTGGAGTGCAGTTACCGACAGGTTCGTTGGGGTTGGAACCGAAGACCAAACTCTCATCAACCAATGGGTACCACCTATGAATAACCAATTCGACCGCCGCTCTTTTCTCAAACTCTCCGGTATGGGCCTGCTTGCATCAGCGCTGCCTTTGGGGATCACCTCATGTAATCGTTCAGAAGCCGCTGTGCTTCCGCGACTTTCAATGCAACTCTATACTGTACGTAATCAAATTGCAGCTGATCTGCAGGGCACGCTTCGTCGTCTGGCTGATATCGGATTCAGCCATGTGGAAACGGCTTTTTGGCCTGAGGGGGTGTCGCATCGCGACGGAGCAGCCTATCTGAAAGAGGCCGGTCTGAAGGTCTCATCGATCCATGCAGAACTTCCCGAAAATGGAGAGATGAACACACTCCTGGAGCTTGCCGAGATCTATCAGTGCGACCGGCTTATCTGGCATGGCTGGCCGGAAGATCCGCGCTATCAAACGGTTGAAGGAACCCTGGAGTTGGCCTCCGTTTACAACGAAATCTCCGGCTATTTGAATGCAAACGGACTCCGATTGGGCCTGCATAACCACTGGTGGGAATTCCGTGCCCTGCCGTATGGTGAAACTCCCTGGGAGATACTACACGAGGAGTTGGTTAAAGAGATATTTTTCCAGCTTGATATCTATTGGGTGGCTGTGGCCGGCCTTGATCCGGCGGCGGTGATTCGTCAGATGGGTAGCCGTGTGGAGATGCTTCACGTGAAAGATGGCCCCGCCAATCCCGATAATGTAAGTGCAGATGAACCGCATGAACCGATGACCGCTGTTGGGAAGGGTACTCTTGATATTCCTGCCATCATGGAAGCATCGACAGACATTGCAGAGTGGATGGTGCTCGAAATGGATGAGGCGGATGGTGATGTGTTCCATCTGCTTGAAGAGAGTTACATTTATATGCTGGAGAACCGTTTTGCGGTAGTGTAGTTTTCTGTCCCATTTGAGCTATCAATTATAGAAAATTTCGGAGGATTTGTCCCTGTTGATCGCGATACAGCCAATTAGAGATGGCGACATGTGTTGATGCTTCATCAGCTCAGGGAAACAGAAAAAATGATCTCTCATGCCGGGTTTAAAATTCAGCTAAATTTATATTTTACATTACAAGGGTTTATTTGTTGATATTAGTAGCCTAAATAATGTAATTGTACTGATGGCATTACGACTGATAAAAATTTTACCGCCGGATGGATTTGATGATCTTAAAAGCCTCATCAATGAGGATGATATTATTGATTCCTGGATTGATAAATCTGAAGGAGATAGAACAGTTATCAATCTGCTTGCTGAAGTAGAAATCACAGAAAAAATACTTGGGGATCTTGAAACAAAATTTTCAGGAAAAGAGGATTATAGAATCGTTCTTCTACCCATTTCGGCTTCACTGCCAGTCCAAAAAGAGGAAGAAAAAGAGGATGAGGAAGCGAAAGACGAAATAACTGATAAGGAAAAAGAGGGTAAACGGGTCCATCGTATTTCAAGAGATGAACTATATGAAGAGATCAAAAAGATTGCTGATTTTTCATGGGTTTTCATGGTGTTAATTGCCCTGTCGGTCGTGGTAGCAGCCAATGGTCTGATACGGGATAATGCAGCCATGGTGATCGGTGCCATGGTGATCGCACCTATTTTGGGGCCAAATGTGGGGCTGGCACTGGCAACGACTCTTGGAGATAAGGCACTGTTTAAAAGATCGATTAAATCCATTTTGTACGGCTTTTCACTGGGTTTAAGCCTCTCTTTTATAATGGGACTGCTCATTGATTTTAATCCGGAGGTTACAGAGATCAGTTCCCGGACCGTTGTGAGTTATGCGGATATTGCATTGGGGCTTGCAGCCGGTATTGCAGGATGTTTGTCATTTACCAGGGGCATTTCTGCTGCAGTGATCGGAGTGATGGTCGCTGTTGCTTTACTTCCTCCGATGGTTACAACCGGTTTGCTTTTGGGAAGTGGAATGTATGATTTGGCATTCGGTGCAGGATTACTGACACTAACCTATATCATCTGTGTAAATCTGGCGGGAGTACTTACATTTTTACTTCAGGGTATAAAACCGCATAGCTTTACTGAACAGAGAGATGGGGAGGAGTTCAGTCGTTATGCAATTATAGTCTGGGTTACGCTATTAATTGCACTCTCTGTAATTATCTATTTTGAGTTTTTGTGATGTAAGGCTTTAGAGAAGCCAGGGAATTTCGGCTCGCACGCTCAAAATTAAAAAATCTTAAATAGCCTTTATATTTTTAATTCATGTAATGAAAATGGACTGACCTGCCATAATTTGCATAATTTGGATATATTTGTCTAAATATCTTTAATAATCATACCACGCATAGGGGATTTCCTGATTATTTTTAGGAAATCTTCCCTATGAAGAACTGCAGGATATACCTGAGATCGGAGTACAAATCAATGCTGTACGTTATAGGCGTCGCAAATGAATCTGCAACAAAAAAAACCAAAGAAACTAATTACAAATTTTAGGAGCTATGAAAAAAATAATTACAATGATCGTATCAATGGCTTTCCTTTTTGGAATGTCACTACATACAGCTGAAGCACAACAGCCAGACTACGACAGAAAAGGCATAGAAATAGGGTCTACAGATAACATCACATTTACTATGGGACTACACTCTGTAGGCCGGGTTCAGATGCTAACACAAGATAACGTACGTATTTGGAGCGGCGGCGATTGGGTTACTCCGGATAATCAACTGTATGGCATGCAAACTTCATTTGCCAATCTTGAGTTTTTGATGACAATTGGAGATGGAGATATTGAAGTGTTCTTCGATGGATTACTGGCAACACAGCGCCATCCAAGTCAGTGGTGGGGAAACAATGGTTATATGTATATCCGTCATATTCCCGGTAACTCATTCTTAACTGCTATTAACCCAATTCTTGAGCACATCGATATTAAGGCAGGTAACTTCTTTGCAAACTTCGGTGAGCATCAATTTACAAGAACAATTAACGCAGATGCACACAGAAATCCGCTTGTGGGTAATCCTGTAGTTGCACCATTAGGTTCAGAGCCCGGTATGGAAATTTATCATAAAGGAACAGGGTATGGATTGATGTTTGGTGCCGGGATCGGTGCACCTGAACAAGATTTTCAGGAAGCTCGCGGATACTCATTTCGTTCCAAATTATGGTTGGATATGATTGACGGTGTATATTTGTCAGGCTCTTTCTACACTGTAGATCATGACCCCGGTGTAAACAGAGGTACAAACCTGTTCCGTAGAGAACGTCACGGTTCATCTTACGGTGGTGTATGGAATCTTAACAATGACAATTCAGGAAGTGGTGAAGGCCCGGGCCAGGCACGACCGGGTGTGGGACGTGAACTGACTACTTGGGAAATCAACGGTATTTTTACCCTTTTCGAAGGAAATAAAATTTCTGCTTACTATGGACAAGGCGAGGATGTTGGTCCAAATCCGAATGATTTTGGGCTAGACGGTGATGAAAAGTGGAGCTATTATACCTTTGAAGCACAGCAGTTCTTGAATGACAATTTCTACCTGTCAGGGAGATACAGTAACATTAATTACAGTGAATTTATTTCATCTGACAATACAGGTGATGTATACAGAATTCAAGGTGGATTCGGTTCTTTTATAACAGACAATATTCTCCTTAAGGCAGAATATGTATATCAGAAAGCAACCGGTTTCAATCAAGGAACAACCGGAGTAGTTACAAGCGCAGATGTTGGCATGGAGCCTACTTTCAAAGGTTTGATACTTGAAGTGGGTGTAAGTTTCTAAACTATCTCTACCTAATCAGTGTGTTGTAATAAAAGGCTGCCGGATTAAATGACCGGTGGCCTTTTTTTTTCATCCGAGCTTGTCTGAGAAATTCATCAGCAAATACACGTAACATATGTGTAATTAGCCAGTTAAACTATGATTGTCAGTATAACAATTGACTTTTTTGTCATCTTATAGACTGATATATATGTTGTTTTAGTCAACATTTAGAATTACTTTTACTCAAAATTATAAGTTTATACACTTACAATATGAGTAATAAAAAACTCCAAATCGAACAACTTGAGACAAGGATCAGGTTATTATCGCCTGCCAGAACATTACCGAACCCACCAACCGGCTGGATTCGAGCCATTCGACTGACTCTTGGAATGACTCTGCAACAATTAGGAAACAAATTATCCATTACCAAACAGAGTGTCCGGACGATGGAGATTCGCGAAAAGGAGGGTGCGATCACATTAAAAACGCTGAGAGATACAGCAAGAGCGATGGATATGGATCTTGTTTACGGTTTTGTGCCGAAAGAGGGGTCTTTGGATAAGTACATTGAAAAAAAAGCTCGTGAAATGGCTAAACAGATCGTACTGCGCACCTCTGCGAACATGAAACTGGAAGATCAGGAAGTTGCCGGTGAACGAATCAAAAAGGCAATTGATGATCGCACAGCCATCATCAAGCATGAACTTCCAAAATCACTATGGGATTAGAACTCAATTATATCGAAGGGCAGACACCGTTGGATGAAGATGAAAAAGAAGGCCTAATGATTCCAAACTTATCCTTGAGCCATCCGCACTGTTGCGCATTCGGGTCACCGTCTTGATTCAGCTTTTCCCAGTAATAATCCACTTCATCTGCGGTTTCACAATTTACTACCAATGAAATTCCCTCATTAAAATTAAAATCGTGTTCACCGGGCCCATCCATAATCATGAATTTTTCTCCTTCCAGTGTGAACTGTGCATGTTTTACCAATCCCTCCGGACCTTCTTCATTTGGGCCATACTTGAGAATTCCATCCACATCAGAATTCTTAAAAATGGATGTGTAATGATCTATAGCCTCTTCAGCTTTGCCGCATAATTCATTTACACACAATAATGAAGG
>SKZL01000055.1 GCA_007127395.1 Balneolaceae bacterium | reverse complement strand
GACGTATTGATTGCAGTTGGTGCACGGTTTGATGATCGTGTAACCGGACGCCTGGATGGTTTCTCACCACACTCCAGAAAGATTCATATTGATATCGATCCATCTTGTATCGGAAAGAATGTGGAAGTTGAAGTGCCGATCGTAGGGGATGTGAAACATGTGATCCCTGCCATCGACAAACTGGCTCAGCCACCGGAAATTTCAGAATGGTGGGAAAGAATCCAAACCTGGCGCAATGAACATCCATTAGTTGTTCCAACTGCTGATGATCAAATCTACCCGCAGCATATGATCAAGATGATCTCTGAGGTCACCAACGGAAATGCGATTGTGGTTACGGATGTGGGACAGCATCAGATGTGGGCAGCACAGCACTACACATTTAATCATCCACGGTCATGGATCTCATCGGGCGGACTCGGAACCATGGGTTACGGATTCCCGGCAGCCATTGGTGCCGCGTTAGCCTGTCCTGATCGTGATGTTGTCTGTATCACGGGTGATGGAGGGTTTCAGATGTCATCATACGAACTTGCCACCGCCGTTGAATACAAGATCCCCATCAAAATTGCCCTCATGAATAATAACTGCCTCGGTATGGTTCGGCAGTGGCAGCAGCTCTTCTTTGATAAACGTTACAGCTATTCTGTATTCGGTTCCAACAATCCAGATTTCGTAAAAATGGCTGAGAGCTATGGAGCCGTTGGAATGCGGGCCACAAATCCGAAAGAGATGCGGGAAGTACTTAACAAAGCGATGGCGATCAAAGATGGCCCGGTCATGATGGACTTCAGGGTCGTCGAACATGAAAACTGCTACCCGATGGTTCCGTCCGGAGCAGCCCTCAATGAAATGGTAGAATCTGACAGTGAGTGCAAATAAACCTTTATGTCTGCAACAGTTATAACAAAAGGATCCAAACATACGCTTTCCATCCTGGTAAAGCATAATCTGAATACGCTATCCAGGATTATTGGAATTTTCAGCGCCAAAGGCTTTGAAATGGACAGCCTCACATTCGCATCGGAAGCAGATCCGGGGATGGCCCGTATCACAATCACAACTCGCGGCGATGATAAAACCGTCGAGCAGATCAATAAACATCTTCACAATGTGGTGGATGTGGTGAAAGTGATCGATCTCACTCATAAAAAATGTATCGAACGGGAACTGGCGATCATAAAGGTCTCGACTGCAAAAGCAGGCAGGCCGGAAATTATGCTGATTGCTCAAGCTTTTAAAGCGAAAGTGATCGATATCACTATCGATAAACTGGCCCTTGAGGTGACCGGCAACAGCGACAAAGTGGATGCGATGCTGGAAGTGCTCAAACCGTATGGCGTGACTGCCGTTTCAAGATCCGGCAGTATCGCCCTTAAACGTGAATTCCAGGGAGCTGTCAATATTAACTAAGAAACCGGATTGGGAGAGATCCTTATCCATCAGAAATTAACATTAGAATAACCATAACAATAAAGATTGAATGAAAGCAACAACATACTATAACGGAGACGCCGATCTAAAATACCTGAAAGGTAAAACAGTAGCTGTGATCGGCTACGGAAGCCAGGGACACGCACACGCTTTGAACCTTAATGACAGCGGAGTGGACGTGGTTGTCGGACTCCGGAAAGAGAGTTCATCCTGGAAAGAGGCTCAACAGGCAGGATTGTCAGTATTTGAAACAGCCGAAGCTGCCGCAAAAGGAGATATCATCATGGTACTGATCCCCGACCAGCATCAGGGAAACGTCTATAAAGAGAGCATTGCACCCAACCTGAGTGAAGGCAATGCACTCATGTTTGCACACGGATTCAATATCCATTTTGATGAGATCAAACCTCCCGAAAATGTGGATGTTTTTATGGTCGCGCCCAAAGGCCCCGGACATCTGGTCCGGCGTGTCTTCACAGAGGGCTCCGGTGTTCCATGCCTCTTTGCCATCTATCAGGATGCTTCAGGATCTGCAAAGGAGACAGCACTTGCCTACGCAAAAGCGATAGGCGGTACACGTGCCGGTGTTCTCGAAACCACTTTTAAGGAGGAGACCGAAACCGACCTTTTTGGAGAGCAGGCGGTTTTGTGCGGAGGCGCATCTGAACTGGTAAAAACAGGCTTTGAAGTTTTGATCGAAGCGGGTTACCAGCCTGAAATTGCCTATTTCGAATGTCTGCATGAACTCAAACTGATTGTCGACCTGATGTACGAGGGTGGTATTGAACGAATGTACTACTCCGTGAGCGATACTGCAGAATATGGCGGACTCTCCAGGGGCAATCGCGTGATCGACTCCGATACCAAAAAGAGAATGAAAACGATCCTCGAAGAGGTTCAAAGCGGTGCTTTTGCCAGAGAGTGGCTGGATGAAAACAAGGAGGGGCTTCCAAACCTCACCAAAATGAGAAAATCACTCGGCGACCATCAGATCGAAACCGTTGGCAAGGAGCTCCGGTCGATGATGGACTGGATCAAACAGTAACAACGGTACAAATAAACCAATAAAAGAACACCATGCCCAACACAATCCACATATTTGATACCACACTTCGTGACGGTACGCAGGGTGAAAAAGTCTCTTTTTCGGCTGAAGACAAATTGCGGATTGCTATACGGCTCGATCAGTTTGGAATCCACTATATCGAAGGTGGCTGGCCGGGTTCCAATCCGAAAGACATGGCCTTTTTTGAAAAGGCCAAAAACCACACGTTCAATCATGCAAAGATTGTCGCATTCGGAAGTACATGCAGGGCGGGCAACAAACCTGATCAGGATCCCAACTTGCAGGCACTGATTGCTGCTGAAACCCCCGCAGTATCGCTTTTTGGCAAATCATGGCTACTCCATGTTAAACAGG
>SKZL01000292.1 GCA_007127395.1 Balneolaceae bacterium | reverse complement strand
CATCGGTGATCTCTCCTGACTCAATCATATCAATCGCTTTCTGATAGGGTATTCTATATGGTTTCAGAAATTCATCATCGTCGGTATTTTGCTTCTCAACGGTAAGACCCCACGCTACGTAACTGTGAATAATTTCATCTGCATATCCGATTGCAGGATAAAAGTGCCCCACATGTACCAAATTCTCACATTTTACGCCACTCTCTTCCAGGAGTTCACGCTCGGCTGTAACTGCGGGGTCTTCGCCTGCATCAATTTTACCGTCAGGCACTTCAATAAATACTTTTCTGGGGGGATAACGAAACTGTTTTAAAAGCATAATGGAGCCATCTTCAAATATTGGCACTACGGCACATGCGCCGGGATGCCTGATCCATTCCCTTGTGGAAAAACTGTTATCGGGCAGTTTAACCTCATCCAAAAAAACATTGAGCAACCTCCCGCTGAACACTGCTTTTGATGACTGTCCGGTTTCAATCAATTCAGCGTTTTGATGGCTACTGATCTGTAATTCATTATCTTTCATTGAAATAAATCTATTTAAAAAGTGTATTATTAGACGGATAATAGAACAATCCGCACTAAGTTGCGTACTGAAAAAAGTCAATGTTAACCTTTAACTGCTCATCGGTTTCTGTATGGGTACCGAAACAAACGTAGACGGTAAAAAGTTACTGGTCAAAGATCACATTGTAACATGGTCAAATTTTATCTCATTGACGCGTGTGATTATTGTATTGCCCATTATCATCATTCATATTCAGAATGATCGTGAAATTAACTATGCAATTGTATTGTTGATCTCCTATGGTGTGTTTTCCGATTATCTGGATGGTTTGGTAGCCAGAAAGCGAGATGAGATATCTGAGCTTGGGAAGGTGCTCGATCCGGTTGCGGATAAGCTGATGGCATTTTTTCTCTTTCTCTATGTGGTGATACTGGGATGGATACCCTACTGGTATTTTGCAGTCGGAGTTGTCAGGGACCTGACGATCATGGCAGGATCAGCAAACATAAAGAGAGTCCGCGGGAAAGTAGCCATGTCAATTATGTCGGGTAAAATATCAGTAAATGTGATGGCGATCTATTGGATTTCCGTATTTTTCTTTCGTGAGGCGGAAGTCGTTCACACTTGGCTTTTATGGATCTCTGTCGCATTTATGGTCTACTCCTTTGTAGACTACTGGATTCGATACAGAAAAATCATGGCAGGTGCAGAGTTTAATTGAATAGAGAAATATCCGCAAGAGGAGAGATTTGTTACTTTCCACAGCGGTAAAATATAAGTTTGATAGAAGATTATGAGTTGGTTAGACAAGCTGGGTTTAAAGAAAAAAGAGAAGCTCGAAAAAGGAGTTGAGAAGAGCCGTGAAGGGTTACTGAGTAAAATCGGTAAAAGTGTTGCAGGAAAAGATAAAATCGATGATCAGACACTGGATGATCTGGAAGATGCTCTGATTTCATCAGACGTAGGTGTGAAGACGACAATTGCAATTATCGACAGGCTGGAAGCGCGTGTTGCCCGCGACAAATTTATTACACAGTCTGAACTTCAGCAGATCATGAGGGAAGAGATCACAGCTTTGCTGAAAGAAAACAGGCCGGATCAACCGGCTCAGTTTGATGCAGATTTTAAAACAAAACCACATGTTATTTTAATTGTCGGAGTGAATGGTGTAGGAAAAACAACAACGATCGGTAAACTGGCACATCTCTATAAAGCAGCAGGAAAAAATGTGTTGCTGGGGGCCGCTGATACCTTCCGTGCCGCTGCGGTTGATCAGCTGATGATCTGGAGCGAACGGGCAGGTGTTCCAATCATACAGCAGGGACAAAACGCAGACCCCGCTGCCGTTGCCTATGATACAGTCGCATCCGCAAAATCCAAAGGGGCCGATATCGCACTGATTGACACAGCGGGCAGATTGCATAATAAAAAATCATTGATGGAAGAGCTTGGCAAGATCAAAAGAGTGATGGGAAAGGTCATTGATGGAGCCCCACATGAGATCCTGCTGGTACTGGATGCATCTACAGGCCAGAATGCACTTCAGCAGGCAAAAGCTTTTACGGAAGTGGTTGACATTACAGGGCTGGTTTTAACGAAACTGGATGGTACTGCGAAGGGTGGAATTGTTATCGGAGTGTCAAATGAATTGAGCGTTCCCGTTAAATATATTGGCGTTGGAGAGCAGATAGAAGACCTGCAGGTGTTTGACAGAATCTCATTTGTCAAAGCTCTTTTTGGAGAGGGTTAGTATACCGGGCTGGATGAGATGAACAAATTGGAAACCAAAATACCACCGGTAGCCATCTTTATAGTTGCAGCACTACTGGTTTGGGTTGTATCAAAACAGACCTCCCCGATCGATATACCGGTAATAGCCAGATGGGTCTTAACGATTTCCATTACACTATTTGGCCTGGTTATGGGCCTTTTAGGAGTATTTTCATTTATAAAAGCGGATACAACCGTCAACCCGATCGAACCTGAAAAAGCAGAATCACTGGTAGATACCGGTGTTTACAGAATTTCACGGAATCCAATGTATCTGGCCCTGGCTCTGGCATTGATTGCCCTTTCGGTTTATCTGCAATCGTTATGGTCACTGCCTGTTGTGCTGCTTTTTATGATCTATATGACCCGATTTCAAATCTTCCCGGAAGAGCGTGCGATGATTAAGCTATTTGGTGAGGAGTACATTGAGTATATGAAAAATGTTAGACGCTGGATATAGTGTGTGTACGCGACCGAAGTTGGGTGAAAGGATAAATTATAAAAGGATCCAGACCATCAGCTGAAGTGTCACCAATCCGGTTAACCCCATGATGAGTGTAGCGATTGTATGTGTTTTTAAAGCT
>SKZL01000141.1 GCA_007127395.1 Balneolaceae bacterium | reverse complement strand
GAAAATAATAAAAGTGGTAAAAAAAGCCTGTTTAAAAAAAAGGTGAGTCAATTCAGTGATAAAACCCGAAAAAAGAGAAAGAATAGAGATAACGATGAAAATAGTGATGAAAAGATAGAGAAGGATTCAATGTAGATATTTTCAAATAAACAACTAAACCACTAATCCTATGAAAAAACAGGTATTTGTCTTATTGGTACTCTTCTTTTTGGTCTTGGTAATAGCTGAAACATCCCGTACGGAGCCAATTGTTATACAAAATGTCACGGTATTGACGATGGAAAATGATCAATTACATCAGAATCAGACCGTTATTATTCAAAACGGTGTGATCCAATGGGTTGGTCATGATTCTGAAGCAACAATACCGGAGGGGGCGGTCATAATTGAGGGTAATTTCTATGTAATGCCAGGCCTGGCTGAGATGCATGCTCATATACCACCGCCAAGAGAGGGAATGGAACGGATGGAGGCTACTTTGGCGCTCTATCTATCACAGGGGGTTACTACCATTCGAGGTATGCTGGGAAATCCGGCACATCTGGAACTACGTGATCGTGCGGCTGCAGGAGAGTTGGTGAGTCCGAGGATTATCACATCCGGGCCTTCTTTCAACAGTAACAGTGCAACCGATCCGGTTACTACCAGAAATATGGTGCGAGAACAATTTGAGGCCGGGTATGATCTGTTGAAATTTCATCCCGGCATATCATTGGAAAACTTTGAAGCAGCAACTGAGGAGGCTAACAGGCTGAATTTCGAATTTTCCGGCCATATTTCATTTGAAGTGGGTTTGGAGAGGAGCCTGAAAGCAGGCAAGGGTACCATCGATCATCTGGACAGATATATGGAGTTTCTGGCAGGGGAAGTGGAGGGAAGGGAAGACCCGCCTATCATCTATTTTGGTTATGATCTGACACCGATGGTGAATCAGGAAAGGATTGAAGATGCTGCGAAATTGACAGCAAATGCGGGTGTGTGGAATGTTCCAACCAATACACTGCTCGAGAATGTTTTTAATCCGTATCTGGAGTTGGAGGAAATGAAAAACTGGCCGGGAATGAATTTTATTCCGGAAAATGTGGTAAATGGCTGGGTCAATTATGTTAGAAGTGTAAGGGAAAGTGATGCTTATGATCCTGATCAGGCAATTCGGTTTTTAGAAATCAGAAAAGAGTTGACACGAGCTTTATATATGAACGGTGCAGGATTATTGTTGGGCGCAGATGCACCTCAGATTTTTAATCCACCCGGTTTTTCAGTACATCGAGAATTGCACTTACTTACAGAAGCAGGATTGACAGCATATGAAGCGATTAAGACCGGTACAGTAAATATTGGGACATATCTTGGTGAACCGAATCTGACTGGCAAAGTTGCCCCCGGTTATCGAGCTGATTTGATCCTGTTGAGTACAAATCCGCTTGAAAGCATTCCTTTTATGAGTTTCATTGAAGGAGTTATCTATCAGGGAAATTACATAAGCAGAGAAGAATTGGATGATCTATTGAGTGAAATTCAGGATATTCTAAATGAGTGATGGATGGTAAACATTGGTTAGATGTTTCACCAAGTAATCAAAATAGTTGCAGATACCTTATCTGCACGTTTGCTGTTCCACCTGTTTCCGGATTTATATTGGGAGAAAAATGGAAAGCATTGACATTTTCAGCAATGTATGGAATGTTTTTTGACTCATCAGGTGTCCACTCCGGTTGTTGAAAATCATTAAAATAGACGGTTCTGGATCTCCAAATAGCAGCAGATGGCAGTTGAGCCTGATAATGTGAATAAGTTCTGTTTCCTGAGTAACCAAAATCTGCTTGATGGAGGCTTACGGTCAAATTCTCATCACTTTTATAACTGATTGTAAATCCTTCCAACCCCTGAAGATCATGACCGATATAGCAAATAAGTGAAGCCCACGGGCTGCTATCGGAGATTTGTGTCAAGGTAAAATCTACCGATATAATGCCATTTTGGATCAAATCACCGTTATGAGAAAAACTGCTACCCATATTGTCTGTTGTGGGCACCCATCGGGCGGCTGTTTGAACCAGGCTATCTTCGTTGTAATTACAGGCAACGTAGATTGAAACTATGATGATCAAAAATATTCCTTTCCACTTCAAAAGAGTACCTTCTCCAGTTAGTTAAGGTTAGTATAAGATGTTCGATAGTAGTATATATGTACCTTATCCATGCCATAAATGGGAACACAAAACTCCAATTCATCTATTTCTTTTGCAATAGAATCGTATAGCTTCTTGATTGTTCGTCGGCCACTGAAGTGTTGCATTGAGTTAGTCGTAACCGACCGAATCAAGCAATTTCCAAATTTCTGTTTTGTAGAGTGATCTTGATTCACTCGTTCTGGCAAAATAGTCGTTTAATTCATCATCAGATCGATCCGGATAAGCGATTCGAGCAAGTTCTATTCCCGCTCCAATAGTAAGGTCACCCAGTGCATCATAATAATCAACTGTACTATATGTGTAGTGTCTTGCGTCACCCTCCGGGTAGTAAAGGGAGTACATTGCCCAACTGTTAAGAATTTCTCTCTCAACCCTTACCTCATGTATGCCGCCCCAAAAATCGATTTCCATAGTTGAATGTTCACCGCTTCCTCCACGGGCATCAAAAAAATTCTTGGTGATATAATTACCGATCGGTAGTTTATTATCGTCATTTTTTACAATAGCATTAACCTGCCAGATCTCTGTCCTTACTACTTCACGTGTAGCTCGGGTTTGTTCATAAAACTGGCTCAGATCTTTATCAGGATAGATATCTGCTACAATATCGTTAAGGCCGAAATAATCAATTTTGTCAAAATCATCAAACACGTTGACGGCAATATAG
>SKZL01000384.1 GCA_007127395.1 Balneolaceae bacterium | reverse complement strand
GTCTCCCCCTCCAAATCATAAAACTTCGGTGACGTATAAAACAAAAGGGCAATACCGGTCCCGGAATTCTCCCCTAATAAGGGGGGATTAAGGGGGGTGTTGGTTTGATCTCAGATTGCAGATCTCAGATTTAAGATCGCTGAATTTCGAATGATGATTTTAGAAGGTTTGTTGTTGTAGTAAGGATAGGGAATTTGTGTTTGTTAATGATTTATGAGAAGTTTTTTAGATGAGTTGTAGATGGGCGTATGGCTATACGCCCCCACAAATATGAATACGGTCAAACCTTGAACCCTGAAACTTGATCCCTCTGAACTCTCGAAGGATCAGGACTGTCGCTGCGTCCAGCCTGCTGCGTGCAGTTCGCAGTCGCGAGACTTCGGGGAACCTTAAACCTTGAATCTTAAACCTTGAAACCATGATTTGGAAAATATATCTATCAGGAGAAATTCATTCAGAATGGCGAACAGAGCTGATTGATCTGGCGGCTAAAGAGAATCTGCCGGTGGAGTTTTCGGCACCGGTGACGGATCACTCGGCAAGTGACGATGTCGGTACTGACATCCTTGGAGAGGAATCGATTGATTTCTGGAAAGATCACAAGGGAGCGAAGATTAATGCCATTCGAACGCGTACTCTCATTGAACAGGCCGATATCGTTGTGGTGAAATTCGGAGAAAAATACCGGCAGTGGAATGCCGCTTTTGATGCGGGATATGTCAGCGCACTGGGCAAGAAGCTGATTGTGATGCACCCCGAAGATTTCACACATGCGCTCAAAGAAGTGGATGCAGCGGCCCTCGCTGTAACCCGTAACCCGGAGCAGGTTGTAGAGATTTTGAGGTATGTGACGGTGAAGGAGTAAAGGGCAGTAGGTCTACTAAGGGGTGGATCGGGGATAGTAACTACAAGTTATAGATAAATTTATTACCCATAGATTAGATGCTTCCGAGGGGGTATTCAATCATAAACATCCTTTCGATGTGCAAGTCTAAGGATGAGGATGAGTACCTCTTCATCTTTAATTTGACATATAATGCGATAGTTACCCACCCGATATCGCCATAGGCCTCTGAACCTCCCATTCAATGGACTTCCTTTCTCTCTGGGATCATTGCTGCCGCTTAGATTTTCTGATATCCACGTCAAAAGCCTTCTTTGAATGTCCCGATCCAGCTTTCGAAGTTCTTTCTGTGCCCGATAATCAAATTCAACCTTCCAGATCATCGCCTCTCATCAGTTCATCCAGGGACCAACGCTTCCCTCCTGGTTGCTCAATACGTTGTTCAGCAATATAGATATCTTCCATCTCTTCTAGTTTTTCTTCAATAGCCTGCCGGATATAATAGCTTTTAGTACGGCCGGTTAACTGAGCAAGATTATCCAGCCGCTTTTCATCTTCAGGTTTAAGTCTGACTGTTACAGCCATAATAATTTGATTTATGTATTACATGTATCTATTGTATTACACATAATACATAAAAAATTTCAATTTATCTATGGACTCATTCCTCTGTTCATCCGGTGTACACAAAGATCAGCATTAAGAAATATCCCATTTTGGGAGCTTCGTTTGTTCCTTTTTTGTAATTTGAATTTGCTCATATTAGATTTTCTTAAACCCGCCAGAAGATGACGTCAAATACAAATTCGAATTCCAAATCAAAGCTCCGCAAAATCATCGTCCGCAGTTTCGCTATCCTTGGAGCGATAATAGGTTTGATGATTGCGTCTTTGCTCATCGTGTATGAAATCCGCTATGAAGTGCCACAAGCGGCTCCACAGATCACACAATTTTCGTTTATGGATAGAGAGGATGTTCCGCAGGACAGCCCGGTACTCTTGCCTGTGCCTAAACAGATGGTGCCCGGCTCCGGTTCGTTTACCATGCCTGATCTGATCCGGTTTGAATCACCGGCAGATGTGCAATCACTGGTTGAAAGTGCCCTTTTAAGGTTTGCCAACATTGAGGCATCTGCCGGATCAGCAAATGTGGCCATCCGGGTTCAGCCCGACAGTGAACTGATACGGCAAGGATACCGGCTGACCATCAGCCCAAATGGTATTTCCATCGCCTATGCCGACCGTGAAGGCCTCTATTATGGCCTTAATACCCTGGGACAGATTCATTCACAACAGGATGGGCGCCTGCCATCGATGACGATCACCGACTGGCCTGATCTGGAAATTCGGGGTGCCATGCTCGATATTTCCCGTGATAAAATTCCAACCATGGAGACACTCCACGAGATCATAGAGATGCTCGCCCTCTTGAGATACAACCATTTGCAGCTCTATGTAGAAGGGTTCTCGTTTGCATATACATCTTTTCGTGAATTGTGGGAAGGGACCGAAACTCCGGTTACAGGGCAAGAGATGCAGGAACTGGAACAGTTTGCTGCAGAGCGGTTGATTGAACTGGTTCCAAATCAAAATCTGCTGGGCCACATGAGCGCCTGGTTGGAAACCGATCGGTTTGCCCACCTGGCAGAGTGTCCGGACGGGTTCATGTTGATGGGACTGCTTGAACACAATTCAACACTTGATCTGTCAAATCCTGAAAGTTATGAATTGGTTGAACAGATGCTGGACGATATGCTCCCCTATTTCAGTTCACGCTATTTTAATGCCAATCTTGATGAACCGTTTGAATTGGGACAGTGCAATACCCGTGATCTCGCTGAAGAACGGGGCGGGGCCGGCTTTCTCTATCTTGATTTCCTGAAAAGGCTCAACAGCGATGTACGGAACAAACATGACCGGCAGATGATGATCTGGGGCGATATCGTAGCGAAACATCCTGAAATCATTCCCGAAATACCGGAGGATATTATTCTGATTGAGTGGGGTTATGAATCGTTTCATC
>SKZL01000048.1 GCA_007127395.1 Balneolaceae bacterium | reverse complement strand
TTTTAAACTAACAACGGTTGAGATATCGGTTATTTCAGTGAGGCCTACATAACGAAAACCGTAAAATGAAACACGGTTCTGATTCGATGGAATCAATGCCACATTACTGAATAGTGACCATTCACTATCCGGAATAGCTGTCCCGGTCTGACCCATTGAGAGTGATTTCGCTCCCATTGTATTTTGTGATTGTACAGAGTTAATACTGAGAATAGTGATCATGAAAGCCATCAGGAGAGCTTTGCCATATTTGATCTTGACCATTTGGTTCATAAGTTTGTACTCTTGAAGTCGTTATTCCCTTTTATTCTTATGAACCGGTAATGAGAAAAACCTTTCAAAAAAATTTCAAAAAAGTGTTCCTGATGGTCATGTTTGCCGGACTCTTCGGTGTTCAGGGTACATTTGCGCAGGAATTTAACTGCAGTGTATCGGTGAACGACCGCCAGATAAGCGGTTCAACCTTCGATTACATATCGGAGCTCCCCGAAGTGTTGCGAAACTATATTAATGGTAACCGGTGGACAAACGACCGTTTTGAGGAGCATGAACGGATTGCCTGTAACATTCAGATTGTGCTGACCGGTGCAGATAGTAACTATAACTTTACGTCAGAAGTGGTTTTTTCCATGCGACGGCCGATCTACAACACCAATCAGCAATCGCTGACTCTTGTATTAAGCGATAACAACTGGCGTTTTAATTATCCACGGAGCAAAAGCCTGATCTTTGATGATCTGATTTTTGATGAACTTACCAGTTTCATCGATTTCTATGCTTATATCATGCTTGGGTTCGATTATGACAGCTTTTCTGAATTGGGTGGAACACCCTATTTCAACCGGGCTCAAAGTGTCTTTGAACTGGGCCAAAATTCCGGAGTGCAGGGGTGGGGCAGATCGATCGGAGCACAACGAAACCGGTTTGGCCTCATCACAGATCTGATGAACCCTGCGTATGAAGATCTGCGCAAAGCTTTTTACAGATATCACAGGCTGGGGCTTGATCAGTTTACCTTGAATAGTGAGATTTCCAGAAATCAGACTCTGATTGCCCTGAGAACCATTCAGGAGAACAAGCGAGTGACTACCAATAATTATCTGTTTGATCTCTTTTTTAGCACAAAATACACGGAAATTGTAGCGATGTTTATGGAGGCGGACAACAGGACCAGGGTGGATGCTTATAACGTGCTCAGGGATGTTGATCCTGCACATTCAACCGAATATCAAAAGTTGCAAAACTGATTTCGAGGTACCGGAAAAGATCACTTGTGAACAGATATCAACATTGCTTACCTTGCAGTTCTAACATCAAACGCATCATTTTTATCTATTCGGAATCATATGAAAGGCATCGTATTGGCAGGAGGCACCGGATCCAGACTCTACCCATTAACAAAAGTGACCAATAAGCATTTGCTGCCTGTTGGCAATAAACCGATGATCTACTATCCCATTGAGAGGCTGATCGGTGCAGGTATTCAGGAGATATTGATTGTGACCGGAACCGAACACATGGGGGACGTCGTGAACTTGCTTGGCTCCGGAAAAGATTTTAATTGCCGATTCACTTACAAGGTCCAGGATGAAGCAGGAGGTATCGCTCAGGCGCTTGGCCTGGCAGAGAATTTTACCGGCTCAGACCCGATGACCGTTATCCTGGGAGATAATATCTTTGAGAACGACCTGAAAGAAGCCGTTGAAAATTATCCGGGCAGAGGTGCACAGATTTTGATCAAAGAGGTGGAAGATCCGGAACGATTCGGAGTCGCAGAGATTGATGGTGACAAAATTGTGGGTATCGAGGAGAAACCTGAAAAAGCGAAGTCGTCTTTTGCCGTTACCGGTATCTATATGTACGATTCATCTGTGTATGATGCGATCAAGAACCTGAAACCTTCCGGCAGGGGTGAACTTGAGATCACTGAAGTGAATAACCATTACATACGTCAGGGCGCTATGAACTACTCTGTGCTTGATGGTTGGTGGACTGATGCGGGGACCCCGGAATCGTATATTGTGGCAAACAACCTGGCCTACAAATTAAAATAGCAGATGAAATTCCTGATCACCGGAGCGAACGGGCAACTGGGAAGTGAATGGGTAAGCAGGCTTACAGATCTGAGAAGTGATTTCATTTCCTACAGTTCGGACCGGTTGGATATAACCGATCGCACACAGGTTCAAGAGTTGATCACCGCCGAAAAACCGGATATTGTCATTAATTGTGCAGCATATACGAATGTTGACCGTGCAGAAACAGAGACCGAGAAAGCATTTCTGGTCAATGAACACGGTGTTCGAAACCTCATCAATGCCTGCAAAGAGAACGGTTCAAAACTGGTTCATTTCAGTACTGATTATGTTTTTGCCGGCGATGTGACCGATCGGGTACGTTTTCCCGAAGGATATCCGGAAAGTGCAAATTCTGATACGATTAATGCCTATGGATCATCCAAAAGAGCCGGGGAACTGATACTTGAAGAGGCCGGCAGAGATGCAGATTGGCTTTTGATCCGGGTCTCATGGCTCTCTGGAAGATATGGATCCAATTTTGTAAAAACGATGCTCAGGATGAGCCAAGACAAAAAAGAGATTTCAGTTGTGATGGATCAAACCGGCAGCCCTACCTTTACGTTTGATCTGGTTGATAAAACTTTGGCTTTGCTGGAGAAGGGTTGCAGTGGTACTTTTCACATCACCAGCAAGGGTGAAATCAGCTGGGCTCAATTTGCTGAAGAGATTTTCAAAATCAGCGGATCAGAAACAAAAGTTGTCCCGATACCGTCTGAACAATATGTTACGACAGCTAAAAGGCCATCATTTTCATTATTATCAACCGATAAGATTCAGAAAAACGGTCTTGAACCGATCCATTGGAAGGCCGGGTTGGAGCAGTTACTGAAACAGCTTAAGGCATTCAGGGTTGAATAAAAAAGGTTTCTCAGGGGAATAAGATCAGATAGACAGGAAAAAGCAGAATGAAGTTTATAAAAAGTGAGATTGATGATGTTTGGATTATAGAGCCAACTCTTTTTGAGGATCAGAGAGGGCATTTTCTGGAGGCATTCCGGGAGAGTATATTCAGAGAACGGGGGTTTATCTACCGCTATGTGCAGGACAATATTTCTCAATCCAGACAGGATACATTAAGAGGCCTTCACTATCAAAAACACCCCCACTCACAGTCCAAATTGGTCATGGCTTTATCGGGTATGGTACTGGACGTAGCTGTCGATATCCGGCGCAACTCACCCACCTTTGGGCGGTATGTATCGGCTGAGCTGAGTGATCAGAACCGCAGGATGATGCTGATCCCACCCGGCTTTGCCCATGGTTTTTCAGTTTTGTCGGAAAGTGCCACTATCTTTTATAAATGCAGCAGCTATTATGATAAGGAATCCGAACGCGGGATCCGGTGGGATGACCCGGCTGTTGGAATTGATTGGAAAGTTGAGTCGCCCCTCTTGTCAGATAAAGATAAATTGTTACCTTTACTGAGTGAAGTTGCACCGGAAGATCTGTTTTAACAAACAAATCCAGCTGATACGGCGGAAACCGGTCTGTTATACGGACTAAATCTCACCGGAAGATCTGTTTTAACGGTGAAAGAAGAACCATAGATTAAAAAGAATCGGTATGAAAGTTATTGTTACTGGCGGCGCAGGATTTATTGGATCCAATCTTATTCTCTATCTGCATGAACACCATCCGGAATTTGAAATTCTGAACATTGATAAACTGACCTATGCATCGGATCTCAACTACCTGAATGCGGTAAAGGATTCCAATCGCTATACCTTTAAAAGATTGGATATCACCGACAGGGCAGGAGTGAAAGATATTGTTCGCAAATGGGGTCCGGATGGAGTGATCCATCTGGCGGCTGAATCACATGTAGACAACTCCATCAAAGGCCCGGAGCCGTTTATCTACTCCAATGTTGTGGGTACATTTAACCTACTTGAAGAGTGCAGGCTTTCATGGCAGGAATCTAAAGAACCGGTGCTGTCAAATCGTTTTTTGCACATATCCACTGATGAAGTCTATGGTACACTCGGGAAAACCGGACTCTTCAAGGAGACAACACCATACGCACCCAATTCACCCTATTCTGCATCCAAAGCTGCAAGTGATTTTCTGGTGAGATCGTATCACCATACCTACGGTATGAATACAGTGATCACGAACTGTTCCAATAACTACGGCCCTCACCAACACAATGAGAAACTGATTCCGACGGTGATCCGTAAAGCTCTGTCGGGTGAACCGATTCCTGTTTACGGTAAAGGAGATAATGTACGCGACTGGCTCTTTGTTGAAGATCACTGTAAAGCATTGACAACTGTATTTATTGATGGAAAGGCCGGTGAACAGTATAATATTGGCGGGGACAATGAGTGGCAGAATATTGAAATTGTAAACCTGATCTGCGAAATACTCAATGAAGAGAAAGGGGAGGGGCCGGATGGCGACTACAAGAACCTGATCTCCTTTGTCACAGACCGCCCGGGCCACGACTTCCGGTATGCGGTTGATGCATCCAAGATCAAAAAAGAGCTGAAGTGGAAACCTTCGGGCAATTTTGATGACAAGCTTCGTGATACCGTAAAATGGTTCGTTCAAAAATTTGAAAGTTGATGGACCAGCGCCGTTTTTAAAGGATTTTCTTTAAACCACAATCACATAAAATAACGCTCATGTTTAAAAAAATTCTACTCGTACTCCTGGGCGCATTTCTTACCCTGGCAACGATCCTGTTGGTGAATACTTTCAGGCTCAGCAATACACAGATTGAACCCGGTACGCTATCGCAAGCAGATTGGGACAGAGAGGCGATGATCAATCGATTCTCCAGAGCATTGCAGTACAAGACCATATCGGGTGATGCAGGCGATGTGAGAGATACCACTGAGTTTTATGCATTCCTGGACTTTATTAATGATGAGTTTCCTCTGACACATGAACGGCTGGAGATTCAATTGTTTAATGATCTGACCCCACTCTACTACTGGCAGGGAAGTGATCCGAGTTTGGATCCAATTTTACTCATGGGTCATTATGACGTGGTGCCGATCGATTCAACGGATATTGACGGGTGGACCTATGAACCTTTTTCAGGAGCTGTAGCAGATGGTTATATCTGGGGAAGGGGTGCTCTGGATAATAAATTTAATGTTATGAGTCTGCTGGAGACGAAAGAGTATCTGCTTTCAGTTGATTACCGGCCTAGAAGAAGCATCTATTTTATGTACGGCCATGATGAGGAGATCGGCGGCAATGATGGGGCTGAAGTAGTTGCACGCTATTTTCAGGACCAAAATATCCGCCTTCACTATTTGCTTGATGAGGGTGGTGTTGTATTGGATCAAACCGATCTGACCGGCACCAAAACAGCGATGATCGGTATAGCCGAGAAGGGATATTTATCGCTGGAACTCATTGCACGTACCAGGGGTGGACACTCCTCAGCTCCACCGAATGAGCTCTCTATTTTGAAACTGAGTGAGGCCATTCAAAAATTGGTGCAAAATCAATTTCCCGCCAGGCTGGATGGATCAACAGAAAAGATGTTTGACGCGGTTGCCAATATGCTGCCATTTGGAAACAGGGTTGCCTATGCCAACAGATGGGCATCAGAAGGGTTTATTCTAAGAATGATGACTGCTGACAAAGATGTGGCACCTATGGTTCGTACAACCATAGCACCTACCATGCTGAGGGCCGGGGTTAAGGATAATGTACTGCCGAATGAAGCGAGAGCGATCGTAAATTTCCGGTTGTTGCCGGGAGATACGTTTGAAACCGTTCAGGATCATGTTCGGCGCGTTATTAATGATGAGTCGATCACGATCCGGGAATATCAAACAATTATGGTACCTGCTTCAAGAGTATCACCTGTCACAAGCAGCAGCTATCTGAAATTGCAACAGGCAATTATGGATCGATTTCAGGATCTGGTTGTGGTTCCCTACCTGGTATCCGGAGCCACAGATTCCAGGCATTTCACCAATATAACAGAACAGATCTACCGTTTTACACCGATTGAGATGGATATTGGTGACATGGCTATTATTCACGGTACGAATGAAAGAATCAGAATTGACTCTTATACAGGTGCTATCGATTTTTATGCACATCTGATCCGGATGAGTACAGAATGATCCAAATAATTCGAATGAGCACAGAATGATCGATTGATCCGTATTGTTTTGAGTAACGAGAACATCAAATGTAGATTTAAAATCAAATAAGTGAAGTTATGAGTAAAAAGCAGTATTGGCTGATGAAATCAGAGCCTGATGCATATAGTATTGATGACCTAAAGAGAGACGAAAGCATACACTGGAGCGGTGTCCGCAATTATGAGGCGCGTAATATCATGCGCGACAGAATGAAGATAGGCGATCGTGCCTTTTTCTATCACTCCAATGTGAAGCCGCCGGTGATTGTCGGTGAGATGGAGGTGTGCAGTGAGCCCTATCCTGACAAGTTTCAGTTTGATCCCAACAGTAAATATTTTGATGAAAAAAGCAGTGAAAGCAACCCGCGATGGCAACTGGTGGATGTAAAGTTCATTCGAAAATTCGATGAACCGGTGACCCGCGACATGCTCAAAGAGGATGAATCACTGCTTGAGATGCAGTTGTTCAAACGAAACCGGTTATCCATAACAGAAGTGACTGAAGAGGAGTACAAGAAAATATTGGATCTGGCCGGGGTTAAAAATTAGAAAGCATGAGAACCGTATTCACTTGATATGAAAAAAGTAACTGGTATAGGTGGCATATTTTTCAAATGTGATGATCCGGAGAAGACCAAAGGTTGGTATCATAAGCAATTGGGACTAAATGCGGATGCAGATGGTGCCAACTTTGAGTGGTATCAGGGAGCACAGCCGGATCAGAAATGATTTAACCTACGCCAAATAGCTCCAGTTTCTCTTTGAAATAGGGCTCAAACACCTTCTTGAGCGGCTGATGTTCGGTTTGTGTGAGTTCCGGATCGTTGCGGATCAATGACCAGGAATCATTTTTTGCCTGTTCGAGTAGCAGCCTGTCCTCCACGATATCGGCAAACCTGAAATCAGGCAGTCCGCTCTGTTTGGTGCCCAGAAAATCGCCCGGGCCGCGCAGTTTCAGGTCTGCTTCCGCAATCTCAAATCCATCGGTTGTTTCTACCAGTTTTCTGAGCCTGTAGCGGCCATCTTTACTGATCGCACTGCCCGGCATCAGGATGCAGTAGCTCTGTTTGCTGCCTCGGCCGATTCGTCCACGGAGTTGGTGTAGTTGTGATAGTCCAAACCGTTCCGCATGTTCAATCATCATGATGGTTGCATTTGGCACATCCACCCCTACTTCTATAACGGTTGTAGAAACCAGGATTCCGGTATCACCATTTGAGAATCTGGACATAATCTTCTCCTTCTCCTCAGAGCTCATCCGCCCATGCAGCAGATCGATCGAGATATCCGGGAACCGCTGTTTCAGTTTTTCAAATCCCATGGTGGCATCTTTCAGGTCCATCGCTTCTGACTCTTCAATCAATGGAAAGATCACATAAACCTGATCACCCTGCTGAACACTTTTCTCAATGAACTCATAGACCGATTTTCTGTCTTTATCTGTCCTGACCGCCGTTTTAATCGGTTTGCGTCCGGCCGGCAGACCGGCTATGATTGAGATATCCAGATCGCTGTAGATGGTCATCGCCAGTGAGCGGGGAATGGGAGTTGCCGACATCACCAATAGATGTGGGTTTTCACCTTTCAGCAGAATCTCATTTCGTTGTTTAACGCCAAACCGGTGCTGTTCATCAATCACCACCAAACCCAGGTTGTGAAATTTTACCTTTTCCTGGAAGATGGCATGGGTACCGATTACGAGCTGACAATTGCCACCTTCAATATCAGAGAGAATATCTCTGCGCAGTGATGTCGATTGTCCGCCGGTGAGCAGCCTGAAACGTATCCCTGTCTCTTCCAGGAAATCCTTGATCGTAAAGTAGTGTTGTTCAGCAAGTATTTCGGTAGGAGCCATCATCGCAGCCTGGTAGCCGCTGTCGATCGCCATCAGCATGGCGCCGATTGCGACGATCGTTTTTCCCGCGCCCACATCACCCTGAATCAGCCGGTTCATTTGTGATTCGCCGGCCAAATCATTTCTGATTTCAGCCAACGCGCTGCTCTGTCCATCCGTCAGTTTAAAAGGGAGATGATTGTTAAAAAACTGCTTTGTTAAATCGCCGGCTTTCATCTTTCTGCCTTTTGCCCGCTGAAAGCGCTCCTGTTTGATTTTAGCCATGCTCAATTCGAACAGAAATAGTTCCTCATATTTAAATCTCTCCAATGCGATTCTGATCTGTTTGCGGTTGACCGGTTTATGGATCGATCTCAATCCGGTTTCGCGGGTGGGGAAGGCATGTTTTTGTAATAAATCATCAGGGAGAAAATCACTCACACTGTATGCAGACAGCAATTGATCGACCCAGCCCATTATAATTTTATTGGAGATATAGGCTTTGGAGAAGTGTTTGTTGGATGGGTAGATGGGGATCAATTTGTCGAGCTGATCCACCTCTTCCGGTGCTGCGAGCTGTTCTATTTCCGGATGAGCCATGCTCAAATATCGTCCATACTGTTTAGCGGTTCCGTAAAGTGCTACCACTGCTCCGGGCTTAAACTGGTTGATAAAATACTTCCATCCCTTGAAATAGACCGCTTTGAGTGAAGCTGTTTGATCCTGTATGATCACCTCAAGCCTTTTTTTGGCACCATAGCCGGTTACATCCGTTTTGATCACTTTGCCAACGACCGTAACAGGCTCAGAAGACATCAAAAGATAGCCGATCGGTTTGATGTTGGACCTGTCGATATACCTTCGCGGAAAAAAATAGAGTAGATCTGATGGGTGATGAATACCACTGCTCTGAAGGGCCTTTAGCCTTTTCTGGTTGAGATTTTCAAGATCTATCAATTTCATAATGATATACCGATATATATCAGTAGCTCTATAAAAATGTTCAAATTAAGAATATCTAGGCGCGATAATTACCCGATCTGAATAAAAGTGACAATTTGATAAAAAAGTATAGGAAATTTCTTGCAATCTAAATACCAAAATGTTTATCTTAGCTAGCTATTGATTTTAAACCAAACAAGGTAAATCCGTGCCTACTATACAACAACTTATTCGAAAAGGTAGAAAAAGCAAGGTCAGTAAAACAACTGCACCGGCTTTACAAAATTGCCCCCAGAAAAGAGGGGTCTGTACAAGAGTGTATACTACTACACCGAAAAAACCTAACTCAGCTCTTCGGAAGGTAGCCAGGGTTCGTTTAACGAACGGTCTTGAAGTTACTGCTTATATACCGGGTGAAGGCCATAACCTGCAGGAGCATAGTATTGTGCTGATCAGGGGTGGGCGAGTGAAGGATCTTCCGGGTGTACGATATCATGTGATCCGTGGAACGCTTGACACTGCAGGTGTTGAAGACAGAAAGCAGGGTAGAAGTTTATACGGTACCAAAAAACCGAAAGGGTAAACAGGATTTTTAACCTTATTTCATTATGCGCAGAAGAAAAGCAGAAAAAAGAGATTTACAGCCGGATCCAATTTTTGGTGACAAACTCATCACCAGATTTGTAAATAATCTGATGAGAGATGGTAAAAAAGGTGTTGCCAGAAAGATTTTGTATCAGGCATTTGGAATTATTGAAGAGAAAACAGGTGAGCAGCCTCTTGAAGTTTTTAAGAATGCGCTCAACAATGCAACTCCGGCAGTAGAGGTCAGAAGCCGAAGAGTAGGTGGTGCTACATATCAGGTGCCGGTCGAGGTTCGTCCCGACAGAGGTACTGCACTTGGTATCAGATGGATTATACGTGCATCACGACAGAGAAATGATAAATCGATGGCAACCCGTTTAGGCAGAGAGTTGATTGATGCCTCCAAGAGTGAAGGCGGTGCTGTTCGAAAGAAAGATGAAACCCATCGTATGGCAGAAGCAAACAAAGCGTTTGCACATTTTAGGTTTTAAAAAAACAGTTTTAACGAATATTTAGAATAAAGACAGATGTCAGAAGTCAAGACAAAAACAGACCCGAAAATTATTGACCGTATTCGCAGAACGCGTAATATCGGCATCATGGCACACATTGATGCCGGTAAGACCACTGTGAGTGAGCGGATCCTTTTTTATACCGGAAGAAGCCACCGGATGGGTGAGGTTCATGATGGTGCAGCTACGATGGACTGGATGGAGCAAGAGCAGGAGAGAGGGATTACAATCACTTCCGCTGCAACTCACTGTATCTGGAAAGATCATAGAATCAATATCATTGATACTCCGGGTCACGTTGATTTTACCGTAGAGGTAGAGAGATCATTGCGTGTATTGGACGGTGCGATCGGTGTATTCTGTTCTGTCGGTGCGGTTCAGCCACAGTCAGAGACTGTTTGGAGACAAGCCAATAAATATGCTGTTCCAAGAATGGCATTTGTTAATAAAATGGACAGAACCGGAGCAGATTTCTACAATGTTGTTGAACAAATGAGAAACAAGCTCGGTGCAAATCCAATTCCGATTCAGATACCAATCGGAGCAGAGGAGAATTTTAAAGGCATTATTGACCTGGTTAACATGAACGGGATCATCTGGGATGAAGAGTCTCTCGGTGCCAAGTATGATGTGATCGATATACCTGAAGAGTTGAAGGAGAAGGCTGATGAGTATAGAAAAATCATGCTTGAAGCGATTGCTGATCAGGATGATGAACTGATGGAAAAATACCTTATGGAAGAGGAGATCTCTGAAGAGGTGATCGACGCAGCCATCCGTAAGGCAACTCTTGCAAGAGCAATTACTCCGGTACTTTGTGGTACAGCGCTGAAAAATAAAGGCGTCCAGATTCTTCTTGACAAGGTAATTGATTATCTACCA
>SKZL01000210.1 GCA_007127395.1 Balneolaceae bacterium | reverse complement strand
TATACTCTTATTCTAATCGTTTTTTGATTGAACTGTGAGCGATGAACAACTATTACGCTTTAAAACATTTATCGGATGAACTGGTGAATTCCATCATTCACCTTAAGTTCCACTTCAGCTTGTCACCCCACAAGGATGTATGGACAGCCTATATCGGTGATTCAGCGTCTCCATTCAGGTTAACTTTTTCAACTCACCCCGCTGAAACTGCACTTTTTACCGAAGATTACAGATCACCAAAAAAAAATAATGTCACAACATTCTTCTCAGCTCTTAAAGGCCGGAAAATCGTGGATGTTAAAATTGCAGACAATGATCGATTCATCTCTATCTACTTTGATAGCGATCATCAGTTACTTTTTCAACTATTCGGCAGTAAGCCGAATCTCTTTTTGATCCGGGATAATACCATCCTTGAATCATTTAAAAATCCCGATCTTTTTTCCGGGAGAACACCACCCCTTCCGAGGCCTGCATCTTCACCTACTAAAATAGTGAAAGAAGGATTATCACCCAAAAAAACAATTACACTATTAAACCCCAAATTTCCTCGCCATCTCATACCATTGGTAATTGATAATTATAATCTTGAGTTGAAAAACAGCAGTGAAATCAACAATATCATCGATCGTTTATCCAATGCAATGGAAAATAAACCGGAATTCAGAATCCTTCACAATGGAAATCTCTGTCTGGTTCCACAGAAATATCTGCCGGCCGAAAATATTAACACATTTGAGAATGTCAGCAGTGCTATACGATTTGCATACTATCACACTTCTGTTGAACGCAGATTCTCTTCAAAAGTGGAGAAAATCAAACCTGCCATCAGTAAAAAACTGACTGCTTTGGAGAGTCTTATCGAACAGTTGAGCCATGCCGAAAAAGGTATCGAACGATCAGAACAGTATGAGCAGCTCGGCCATATACTGATGGCCAATGCTCATCTGGATCGCAATGAAAACAGAGAAACCATCACTCTTCCAAACTACTATGATGACAACCGCGAAATTGAGATACCGATCAAACCCACTCTCTCACTCGCTGAAAATGCTGAGCGCTATTATGACAAATCCTCCTCGGCACTTCGAAACGTTGAAGAATCAAAACGCCGTTTGAAACAAGCTCAAAAAGAGATTATTCAGGTAAAAAAACTGATCAAATCGATTGATAGTGTTGAAAAAATCTATGAGCTTGACGATTGGAAAAATGAGAATGAAGATAAACTTAGATCTCTTGGAATACTTTCAAAACAGCAGTCTGAAGAGTCGGTACCCTATCGAAAATTTCAGATCGGCAACTATGAAATATGTCTTGGAAAAAATGCCAAAAGCAATGATCGCCTCACAAATGATGCCCATAAAGAGGATGTCTGGATGCATGCCAGGGGAACAAGCGGTTCACATTTGGTTGTACGGATGAATAACAACAAAGAGATGCCGCCGGAACCGATCCTTCTGAAGGCAGCTGCCGTTGCTGCATATCACTCCAAAGCACGTGGATCTGAATTGGTTCCGGTGATTATTGTCAAACGAAAATATATCTCTAAACCTAAAGGCTCACCTCCCGGAAGCGTCAGAATTCAACAGGAGCGGGTTGAACTTGTCAAACCTCAAAAAAATATTCAATGATGAAGGAAAGACTCAAACAGACCTGTTTCCTTTGTGGAATGATGGGAACCGGCAAATCGGTGGTCGGAAAAAAGATTGCCGGAAAGTTGAATCTTCCTTTCCATGATCTGGATTTGCTCATCGAAGCTGAAGCCGGAATGAAGATCCCTGAAATATTTGAGTTACGAGGAGAGAGCTATTTTAGAGCTCTTGAGAAGAAGATTTTGGAGGGTTTTGCCGGTTCAGAGCCCGGTGTGCTGGCACTGGGTGGCGGTTCATTACAAAATCAGGAAATCACAAATGCCGTCAAAAGCAATGGAATCCTTATCTTTATTGATACAGATGCTGATATACTTGCAGAAAGGCTTCGTTCTAAAAATAACAGGCCATTGATCAAAAATCTGAATCAAAAGGAATTGCAGATGAAAATCGAGAGTTTACTTAAGGAAAGAAGACCCTTTTACAGCCAGGCACATATCACTGTACATAGTGGCAGGAATCCTGCAGATGAAATAGCAGAAAGAATTTTGGAAAAACTGAATGATTATGACTTATAAAACCTCTGTCCGCACAGATACAACTGAGTATGATGTGATCGTCGGTAATAACATTCTGAATGAGTGTCTGAATGATATCCTCGGAAAGTTTGCTACTGATTCGCTCTATATACTAATTGATCAAAATGTAAACCATCATCACGGGAAGGAATTGAAACAGATATTTGCAGGTTTCACAGATCAGCTGCACATCTATGAGATCCCCGCAGGTGAAAGCAGTAAATCGATGAATCAATTTGAACAGATAAATGATTTCCTGCTTCGAAATGGAGTCCGTAGAAATACACCTGTTATCGTCATCGGTGGCGGTGTTACCGGCGACCTGGGTGGATTCGCTGCTTCGACTGTCCTGAGGGGAGTGCCTCTCATTCATATACCGACAACACTACTTGCTATGGTAGACAGTTCTGTGGGTGGAAAAACGGGCATCAATCATCAAACCGGTAAAAATCTGATCGGTACGTTTTACCAGCCGGTAAAAGTAATCAGTGACATTCGTTTTCTTCAGACTTTACCAGCTGAAGAGTGGATCAACGGTCTGAGTGAAATCTTGAAGTACGCGGCAATTCATGATGCCACTCTTTTCAGTGATTCTGAAATGTTTCTTAATGACGATTTCAAAAATAGAGATGCGGAAAAACTGATTGAAATCATCGGTAAATGTGTTGATATAAAAGCATATATTGTTGGAAAAGATGAACATGAGTCCGGAATCAG
>SKZL01000035.1 GCA_007127395.1 Balneolaceae bacterium | reverse complement strand
GAGTAAATCCCCTTTTAAAACCATGTCACCTTTCTCTTTATACAGCTTGGAGGCGTGTTTATAAATGGATGTGATACCGCCAGAATGTTGAACAGTAATAACATTACCGTAATTGATTGTCCATAAAACACTCAGCACAGTTCCATCAGCAATAACCCTGAATTCACTGTTTACATTAGCTGCAATATCGATACCAAAATGGCCGATCTCTGATGCAAAACCTTGAGAAATATGTCCCGAAAGCGGAAAAAAAGAGGGGAAATCATCATCTCTTCCCGTTTTTAGCAGGCCCATCACCTCATGCCGTGTCAACATATTGTATGAGTATATGTTATCTGTAGGCATAAAAAAATTCCTGCTGGGTCCTTGAAAACCCTGAAATAGTCTGCTATCTACATCAAAAGTAGTGTCGGGAACAGATCTTACAAAACTTTTCAGATCATCAAGCTGAACCTCTCTTGCTAAGAGGGAGTCCTGTAGTGCGATTACCCTCTCATTGATGGCAATCACATCATCCCGGAATTTATCATCAACTCTTTGCTGATAAATGGAGCTTATTGGTGTCAGAAAAAAAAGCATCGCAGAAAAGAGAATGGATGCAACAAATATCACCACTAGAACGGAGATGGCATCTCGCGATCGCAGCCTGAAAGTATTGGCAAGATCCGGGTTGCTCTCATCCAGAACAACCACAGTCAGGTCACCACCATTTTCAGAAAAGAGACGTTTCAGAAAATCCCACATCTGATCATTTTTTATTGCAATTGAGAGTTACCACTTTAAACAGTTATTGAACGAATAACAGCTCTAAGTTTAATGAGAAAATGTCAGGAGACCGAATAGTTTGGCGCCTCTTTGGTTATTTGAACAGAATGCGGATGACTCTCCCTGTAACTGGCAGCTGAAATTTGTACAAACTCTGCTTTTTTCAGCTCATCAATTGAAGCGGCACCAACATAACCCATCGCAGCACGAAGACCACCTGCCATTTGATGAATCATTTCACTTAATTTCCCCTTATACGGAACTCGTCCTTCAATACCCTCCGGAACAAGCTTCAGGTCGTCTTCTACATCTTGAAAATAGCGGTCTTTCGACCCTTTTTTCATTGCACTCATACTGCCCATACCGCGATAAGATTTATATTTTCGTGCTTCATAGATAATTGTCTCACCCGGACTCTCATCAACTCCTGCAAACATTGATCCCATCATGACCGCATCGGCACCTCCTGCTATGGCCTTTGGAATGTCACCGGTCTGCTTTATACCACCATCAGCAATCAGCCCGATCCCTTTCTCCCTGGTAAATTCAGAGACTTCCATAATGGCTGAGAGCTGTGGAACACCTACACCCGTTACCACCCGTGTCGTACAGATTGAACCCGGCCCAACCCCAACTTTGACAACATCTGCTCCCGCATCCGCAAGTGCCTCGGCTGCGGATTTGGTTGCAATGTTCCCTCCTACTATCGCAAGCTCCTTATAAGCCGATCGAATGGTTCGTATCATCTGCAGCACACCTTCTGAATGGCCATGTGCCGTATCAATCGTAATAATATCAACTCCGGATTCAACCAGTGCATCCACACGGTTCATAGTATCGGGAGTAACACCAACTGCAGCACCAACCCTCAGTCTGCCCATATCATCCTTGCAGGCATTCGGAAAGTTCATCTTTTTCTCAATGTCCTTAAAGGTAATAAGGCCAACAAGTACATGATCCCTGTTTACAATCGGCAGCTTCTCCACTTTATATTGTTGAAGAATCTCCTCTGCTTCCTCCAGGCTTGTATTCTCCTTGGCAGTAATTAAATTTTTACTGGTCATGATATTTCCCAGTTTTTTATCTACATAGTGCTCAAAACGTAAATCCCTGTTGGTTACAATACCAATCAGGCGATTTCCATCTTCAACAATTGGGATACCACCAATTTTATGCTTTCTCATCAGCGCTCTGGCATCCTTCACTGTAGCATCAGCCGGCAACGTTACGGGATCCACAATCATCCCGCTCTCACTTCTCTTAACGAGACGGACATGCTCTGCCTGATCTTCAATAGACATATTTTTGTGAAGCATGGCAATTCCACCCTCCCTTGCTAAAGCAATTGCAAGCCGATACTCTGAAACCGTATCCATTGCAGCACTGATCACAGGTATATTGAGTGTAATACCGGGAGTAAGTTTCACTTTTGTGTCGGTCTCCCGGGGCAGCACATTTGAATACGCCGGAACCAGAAGGACATCATCGTAGGTTAATCCCTGTCGAGTGATGCTAGTGAAGGGAGAGGAGTTCGTCATGGAAAATTTCACTTGGTTTACATTTCCGTAAAGATAAAAAATCCTGCAGAACTTCTGTACCCGAAATCAAAAGTAAATTCAGATTTTATTCAATCTTAGTGAATCGAGTGCTGTATCGAGTGAACAAAGCCCGTCTTTATAGCTCTTTATCCAAAAATCAACACTCTCCCTTCGGCGTTGAACAAATTCACAGCTGGTTGAGTAAAGTCCGTGCAGCTCATCATAATATCCCTTCACATCCTCTTCTACTTCATATTTTAACTCTGCCGGAAGTGATCCCCACCCAAGCAGATTAAACATCTCATCAGATTGCTTTTGCTCCAGTTCAGCCTTTCGGAAAATAGAGAGTATGACCGGTTCACTGTTTTTTCTTTTTTGTGTGATTTTTTTGATTGCGTTCATCATTGCCTCATTGGTTATTGTTCTGTTTTAAACCAATCTACGAGGCCATGGTGACAACTTTATGTCACCCCTATGAAAAAAACTCAAACTTTTTTTAAAACGTTTGTTTTAACTCCTGCTCGTTTAATGACACCATCCAAATAGAAAGAGCAATAACCCAAATTATATTAAAGGCTTATCTCATT
>SKZL01000389.1 GCA_007127395.1 Balneolaceae bacterium | reverse complement strand
CAAAAGAATTAAAAGATAAAGGTTTTAAGATCTGTATGCAATTTACAATCTCTAATTTTTATCGAAATCAGAGAAGAGATCTCTTTTGGTTTCATTGATAAAGCCGGACGCGTATGCAATGAGCTGAGTGAATGAGGCGGCTATTGAGAGCATTGCCACATAAAGGGATCCTGTTTTAAAATAGGATTCAGTGAGTATAAGACCGGAATATATAAAATAGAGTGAGATGAGTGATATTGCGATGATCGGTTCAAAAATATAGAGAGGAAGGAGCAAAATCAGACCGGCAGTAAACATGAGCGGAAACAGATGTACAATTTTAAGCTCATTCGGATAGAAACGACTGATATTCACTCTTGCCCGCCCGAAAAAATAGAGCTGATCATAAAACTGCATTAGGCCAACTCTTCTTTTGTGATAGACGTAGGCTTCCTCAATCAAAGCTGTACTGAAACCGGCTTTCATAATTCTGATACTGAACTCAATATCTTCACCCATTCGTGTTATTCTATACCCTCCGGTTTTCCGATACACTTCCCGATGAATACCCATATTGAAACTTCTGGGATGGAAGTTGTCGATCCGTTTGGATTTACCTCTGATTCCACCTGTGGTCAAAAATGATGTCATACTAAAATTAATCGCTTTTTGCATCGGAGTAAAAGAGGGGAGTGCACGGTCGGGTCCGCCCCAGCAGTCCACCCTGTTGAGGGCAATATATTGATTCACAGTTTCAAGATAGTGAGGCGGAACAATACAGTCTGAATCAAATACAATGAAATAGTCACCGATGGCACGATCGAATCCATAGTTGCGTGAAAATCCCTGGCCACTGTTCTCTTTGAAGTGATAGTGGATATCGAGTGAGTCCTTGTAACTCTCGACTATTGATTTGCAATCAATTTCCGATCCATCCTCGATTACTAATACCTCAAAATTTTGGCAGGTTTGAAGAGTCAGGCTATATAACAACTCGTCAATCTCCTCCGGCCTGTTGTAAACAGGAATGATAATGGAGTAGAGCATGTATGAATTTCATTGATATTTTTCGTTCCTTATGTTGCACAATATAAAAACATTCAGACATCTATATATGAAGTTAATCAAGCTGTTTTTTGCATCTATCCTTTTCTTACTATCCACTTCAGTACACTCACAAACAGTGCAAATTAGTACACAGCCGGGTCATGAGAATCACGATTTAAATACATTTCCATTGGGAAATAGTACCTTAAAGGTATTATCAAACAGCATTTTGATAGATGATACAGAGATAATGAATCCTGTATCCTGGAGTTATTCTGAAAGTATTAACCGTGTTGCTACGCTTGAACGCGATGAGGAACTGAAACTTTCAGTTTTTGATCAGAGCGGTAACAGACTAATGTCTCAATCACTGGAGTTTTTTAATCCGTTTGATCAAACATTACAAATTTATCCGATTGGTGACGGGCGTATTGTTTTAAGAGATAATGTTGCAAATTTTACATTTCTCAGCGCTAAAGGTGAAACCCTCTATTCTGTTTCCAACAGTTCACAAAGTGCTGACGGGGAGAGGGAATCCCGTATGGCAAAAGATGCAACCGGACGAACCGTTGTACTCTACAATCCGGCTATTTCATATGGCAATTCAACCGGTTCAAGAGCAAAAATCGTTCTTGCAGAGAATGAAGAAGTTCTTTTTTATAATAGTACAGATATGGAAATTCGAGAGCTGAAGGTTAGTACCAACGGCTCATTCATTACTCTTTTGACGACAGATGAAGAGTGGTATGAAGTGATCATTTTTGACCGCTTCGGTAGTGAACTGTATAGCTATAGAACTGAAGATCCGCTCAGAGGAATCAATTTGTCTCCAAATGGAGATTACATCACGAAATTCACGACCGGCAGGGTTCAGGTTTATAACTCAATAACCGGTGAGGTGGAGGGCAGTACATCATCCAGAGGTTCTGTGATTGATGCTGTCTACTTTCCTGAGGAAGAGACTATTATTATGCTCGGAGGGGTGATTACCGGTCAGCAGGTGTCTGACCCTACCATAACCGCAGTGCATCTCGGCAGAAGGCAAATCGTTCGCGAGGATGTACGAGAATCGATCTCAATACCGGAATCCGGGATGATCAGTTTTCACAGAGAGTTAAGCGGCCGGTACCTGATTCGTGGATTGAACAAGCACCTTATTGTGACCGCAAACTTCTGACAGTTAATTACTTTTCAGCCTTTGCTTCTTTCTCTTGCTGTGATTCAGAGTCGCTATCATCGTTTTTACTCTGAGTGTTTTCAGCATCCACCCACTCAAATTCGAGTGCGTCTCTGGATTTGTTCATTTTGATTTTGATGGTTGACCCTTCTCCGTGTTCAGCACCCAAAATCTCTTCAGCAAGCGGGTCTTCGATATATTTCTGTATAGCCCGTCTCAGTGGCCTTGCACCATATTTGGGGTCGAAACCTTTTTCGGTAATGAAATCTTTCGCTCCTTTGGAGAGGTCCAAATTAAATCCAAGTGCCCGAATTCGGTTGAACAGTTCATCTGAGAGAATATCAATGATTTTGAATATATCCTCTTTTTCAAGCGGCTTGAATGTAAGTACATCATCAATACGATTCAGGAATTCCGGATTGAATACTTTTTTCAGGGCATCCTGAATGGTGGATTTCATCTTAGCGTAATCGAATTCACTGTCGCTATCTGAGAATCCGATTCCCTTACCCATATTCCGGATATCCCTGGCTCCGATGTTGGATGTCATGATGATAATGGTATTTCTGAAATCGACTTTTCGTCCCAGGCTATCGGTTAGGATACCGTCATCAAGTACCTGAAGCAGAATATTAAATACGTCCGGGTGAGCTTTTTCAATCTCATCAAGCAGCACAACGCTATATGGTT
>SKZL01000354.1 GCA_007127395.1 Balneolaceae bacterium | reverse complement strand
TGATTGCATTTGCAGGCCGGATCCTGAATGAGAAGAAAAAAAGTGCAAAATATATCAATTCTGCACAGACTGCTGTCTATAACAAGAGTGAGGTTGTCTATGGCGTCAATTTTGCCAAGAATGAGATACGAAAGGAAGAGGAGGTTCTTCTTGTAGAAGGATATACCGATGTGATCACAATGAACCAGTTCAGTATAAAGAATGTGGTAGCATCGAGTGGTACATCATTGACGGCAGGACAGATAAAAATACTATTGCGATATGGTAAGCGAATAGTGATGATCTATGATTCAGACAGTGCAGGCCAGGCCGCCATGGAAAGGGGGTTGAATGTAGCACTCGAACAGGGAATGAATGTGCAGTTGATGGAACTGCCGGAAGGTGAGGATCCTGACTCTTTTGTGAAACAGTTTGGCAAAGATTCATTCATTGAGTATAAGAAGAAGAGGGCTGAAGATTTTGTCTCATTTCTTCTCATTAAAGCGGAAAAAGAGGGCAGAATGGATGGGCCTGCAGAGCGTGCGGAGATGATTAAGAAAATATTGGAAAGTATTGCATTGATCCCCGGTGAACTTGACAGGCAGTTCTTCGTTCAGCATCTGCACCAGAAAACACAAGTATACCGGAGAGGAAGCGACCGCGAACTGTTTCAGCAGCTGGATCTGATCTTAAATGAAAAGAAAAAGCAGGATCGATTTCGCAGATCGACCCCCTCTACACCTTTAGTCTCATCAGGAAAACTTGGCGATGATCCCGGCAGTCCGCCATCCAGATTCAGCGAACAAAATGAAAATGAACGGGCGGTTAAGCATCAATCCGAAAGAAAAAAACGCCCGATGTATGAACTTGAGATCTTACGGCTCTTGATTCAGTATGGCCATGACATGCGACAGTTTATCGGGCAGAATATTGGTGAAGATCACTTTGAAGATGAACTGATCCGGGATTTTTATTCAGATATCATGGCACGCCATATTGAACAGGAAGAGATTTCTGTGGAATTTTACATGAATAAAGGTGGAAATTATGCCATTTTACTGGGGGAAATTTTACTTGAGCGCCACTCAGTTAGTGAAGGACTAGCAAAAAGAAGTGGAGGAGAATTCAGAAAAGATAAAAACCCCGTTCGTACCGCGAAATCCACACTGCGTACCATTCAACTGAATTACTGTGAACGAAAACTAAAGTTCTGCGAACGGAAATGGGATGAAATCTATCGCAAACAGTTAGGCGCCAATGAAGATGAAAAACTAAAACTGGCTCAACTGCAACAGAATTTAAAAAAAGAGAAAAGCCGGATTGAGAATTTGACAGCCGATGAGCTTTATGACGATCCGGACTTTGCCAAAAATAAACCTGATATGGGTAATAAAACGTTTGAATATAAAATGAAAGGAGAAAAATAATGAATTTACATAATGATCTGGAGCTTGCAAAAAAAGCAGCCAGAAGGGGAGTGGAAGTAATATTAGAGTACCGAAATAAAGGGATCAAGATTAACCAGAAAGGGTTTCATGACCTTGTAACCGATGCCGATATCGCCGCTGAGAAAGCTATTTTAGAAGTCATCCGGAATGAGCATCCAGAAGATCACGTACTGGCCGAAGAGTCAGCCAGTCATGATTCAATCACTTCAGATAGAACATGGATTATTGACCCTATTGATGGCACCACAAATTTTGCAAATGATTTTCCAATTTACTGTGTATCAATAGCACTCTGGATTGATAAGGAGGCAGTTGCAGGTGTCGTTATTGAAGTGAACAGAGATGAGATGTTCACTGCAATCAAAGGTGAGGGTGCGTGGCTTAATGGTAATAAAATATCGGTCTCTGATACATCAAATCCTGAAAACGGTTTTGTTGGAACCGGATTTCCATACAACGACCTCTCACTGATCGATCCATATTTAAAACTGTTTAGAATCTTTATGAAGGATCTGCAGGGAATCAGAAGGCCGGGTGCGGCTTCCTACGATCTCTGTTGTGTGGCCTGTGGAAGATTTGACGGTTTTTATGAGTACTCACTACATATCTGGGATGTTGCAGCTGCTGCTCTCATTATTAAAGAGGCAGGGGGGATCGTTACGGATTGGAATGGAGGTGATGGTTGGCCTTTTGGGCAAAGAATTGTCGCCGGTAATCACGCTATCCACAGCTATTTGCTAAAACAGATCCGGGAAGTGGTTCCGGATGATTCCAGAGAAAATGTCATGTAGATTTGATTTTGGATATTATTTAGAATCGATCTAAATTATTGATTCGTACAAGGAGTTTTAAAAATCAGTATTGCAGGGTCAATCCAACTTCACTAACAATCCTGAAGGGGATAAGCATTGTGACAATTAACGTCTATGATGCCTTTTATAGGCTCTTGACAAATGGAGTATGAAGAGCTGTGAATGATGTGGAATTATCTCTGTTTTTAAAAACCTCTTTTAAGTAACCATAACTAAAATTCTGAGAAATAGATGTACCGATTTTTATTATTGCCACTGATCTTATTCGTTGTAGCATATTGTACACAAAATGAAGTTGTAAATATCTACTCATCAAGACACTATGACACAGACCTGGAACTGTACAATCGCTTTACTGAGGAAACCGGAATTCAGGTAAATCTGATCGAAGGATCCAGTGATGAGTTGATTGAGAGAATTCGAAATGAAGGAGTTAACAGTCCGGCCGATATCATTATTACTGTTGATGCAGGACGTTTATGGCGTTCAAAAGAGGCGGATATTTTACAGCCACACGGTTCCTCATTTCTTGATGATATTATTCCGGATCAGATGAAGGAGCCTGAAGGGTACTGGGTAGGCCTGTCTGAACGAGTACGTGGGATAGTTTATAACAGAGAAACTGTTAACCCCGAAGAACTGAAAGGGTATATCGATCT
>SKZL01000129.1 GCA_007127395.1 Balneolaceae bacterium | reverse complement strand
GTTTCACTCAATCCAAATCTTGAGATTATCAGGTTGCCAAGATTTTGATATGAATTTATGCTTCTCAGGTATGCTGATTGATCAAACGTTTCACCCGGTTTAAAATGAAGCTGATCGGTGAGTAGATCGAATCGGGTTTGTGCACTGCTCTGTTTCTGTAAATTTATCGAATAGTCATCAACTGTATGCGGTGTGCCTTCCAAAGTTAGGAGTTCATCATAATCGTCAGATCCGTTCGGCCCCTGAAGGTTGATGAAGAGATCCCCAAAATGATAAATTTCACCGGGGCGAATAGTAAAAAGAACATCCAGATCGGTTTCGGTCTCACTATCTCTTTTTAATAATGCCCTCACTGAATCTCTTTGAACGGAAGCAAAACCACGATTTTTCAGGAAGTTGATGATTCGGCTCTGTTCATCTCTCAACTCCTGAACGGCGTAGGCACGGTCGTACTGAAAAGTAGAGTCATTGATCTCTGAACCCCGAAAAAGACTTTGTCTGAAGAAATCACGATAATCACTCTGGGAGTCAAATTCCGGCAGACCTGTATAAGAGACAGTCCGGATTCTGGATTGCCGCCCTTCATTGATTAAAAAAGAGATCTCGTAGCGGTTTTCTCTGTATTCAATGACAGTGGTATCAACTTCAACATCAAAAAAGCCCCTATTCTCATAGAATATGGTGATTCTGTCAATATCATTGGCAATGGTTTCTTTATTTAGTTCACTTGGGGACTCACCAACGCCAAATACCCTCCAGATATAGTACCAGGGTGTAAATCTTGGTATACCTAAAAACTCCCGGTTCGTACGTGTTCTTACCAGTGTACTTAAAACCCCGTTTGATACCGCATTGTTTCCGGTAAACCGGACTCTTCTGACAACTTCAGCATCGTCTGAAGAAGAAGTTTCCTCTTGGGCCACTTGTTGGCTATTCTGGCTATAACCGTTCTCCCGGACAATTAAAAGCAACGGAATGAATAGAAGGAATAGAGTTAATCTCTTCACAAAGTGGAATTTTTCATGGGTGCAAATACTTCAGTCGTATCGTTAGGGTAATATAATACCTTTCAACGAGCCTTGGAGAGCAGAAATTGCGATCTGGCGAATAGCCTTTAGGAAATAGTTAACTGTTTTAGGAACCCCATTTAATAGGGATTACACATCATCATAGTCAAAACCCTCATCCTCTTCGCCATGGAAAAAATCTTCTTTACGAATATAATCCGGCCAGATATCTTCAATTCCTTCATATATTGTCTCTTCACCCTCTTCAATCTCATCCAATTCATATAGATTGTTGATCGCCTGTTGGGGTAATCCGTTTCTCTCCGCCCATTCAATTAATTCCTCTCTTGTTGCAGGGAATGGCGCCTCATCAAGTGCTGCTGCTAATTCTACAGTCCAAATCATACAATTACTCCGTTATTTTGTTTATGTTATGTTAGATTTCTTATGCTTACTATTTAATATCTATTTAGGAGACATGGAAACAAAAAGAACACAAAATTACAAGATTTTTTTTTAACTCTTCTAATAGGTGTAACAAATATTTTTTATCTTGTTATGATTAATACGAGAAACTTAAATTAATACGGATTTTTTATGAGTATGCCAGGCGGTTTTGAATGGATTATTATTGTACTTGTTATTCTGCTATTCTTCGGTGCAAAAAGAATACCTGAATTGGCACGTGGATTGGGTAAAGGGATTTCTGAATTTAGAAAGGCTTCAGATGATATCAAGAAAGAGATTGAAAAAGGGAAGGATGATCTTGATGAGTCAACTAAGCCAAGGGCAAAAGAAGAAACAGAAAGAAACTAGCACTTCTCAATGGAACATCTGCTCTCAGTACAGGAGCTGCTTACATCTGGAAAAACGAGTATGTTGGATATAGCCGAGAGGTATATCCAAAATATTGAGTCCAGGAATCCGGAGATTAACGGATTTGTCTTTTTTGATAAAGATACGGTTCGTAAGGAAGCTACCCGGATACAAAAAAACATTGATGCCGGCAATGCCGGCCGGCTTGCCGGTTCTGTATTCGGTATAAAGGATGTGATATGTGAAAAAGGAAAAAAGGTAACCTGTGGCAGCAGGATGCTTGAGAACTTTGAAAGCACATATGACGCCACCGTTATTGAAAAACTGAAAAAGGAAGATGCCCTTTTTATCGGCAGAACCAACATGGATGAGTTTGCAATGGGCTCATCTACAGAAAATTCTATTTTCGGCCCATCTAAAAACCCTCTCAATACAGAATATGTCACAGGCGGGTCAAGTGGCGGAAGTGCCGCAGTGGTTGCAGCTGATATGTGTGATATAGCTCTTGGGTCAGATACCGGCGGCTCTATACGTCAGCCCGCTTCATACTGTGGTGTGGTTGGCTTAAAAACAACATATAGCAGAGTTTCGCGATACGGACTTGTAGCTTATGCATCTTCATTTGACTCAATTGGTCCTTTTACCAAAAATGTGACCGATGCAGCTCTTGCTCTGAATGTGATCGCAGGGTCAGATCCTATGGATAACTCATCTGCCGACACACCGGTTCCGGATTATCTGTCTGAGATGAACGACCAAAAGAGAAAATTGAAAATTGGTGTACCGGAAGAGTATTTCGGAGAGGGGTTGGATCCGGAAGTCAGATCTATTATTGAAAGTAAAATTACTGATCTGGAAAAGGAGAATACAGAACTGATTCCGATCAAACTGCCCCATATGAAGTATGGAATTGCAACATACTATATACTTGCTACAGCTGAAGCATCGAGTAACCTGGCCAGATATGATGGGATTCGATATGGCCACAGGGCAGATTCTAAAATAATTGAGGAAGAACTGTCATCTGAGAGAAAATCAATTAAAAAAGAGTTGAAACATAAGTCGGCTGCTGAAT
>SKZL01000326.1 GCA_007127395.1 Balneolaceae bacterium | reverse complement strand
TTCATAGCTCTTAATAGCAGCTCTTTGGTTCCGCCACCGGCAGGGATCAATCCAACTCCTAATTCGACCAATCCACAGTACAATTCATGATGGGCAACAACCCGGTCACAGTGCATGAAAAATTCAACCGCTCCCCCAAACGCTCTGCCGGAAACCGCAGCTACAACCGGAAATGGCTGATATCTCAACCCGACCGCTACACTCTGAAATCCTTCCACAGCATCCCGGATCATATCAAAATCGTCATTTTTCAGGGCTTGACCTGCTTCTGCAAGATTTGCACCATAGCTAAAATTATCATGATCATGGCCAATCACCATCGCCTCAAAATTCTCTTTCACCCGATCAAAACAAGCTTCCAGGGATTGAACCAGTTCAAATCCGAGTGTCTGCTGTTTGGTTCTGAATTCAAAAAGTGCAACACCATCGCCCATATCAAGCAGTGCAGCACTATTGTTACTCCAAACATCCTTTTTGTTTCTCAACATATGTGAAACCGATAAAGAACCCTTCGCAGGATCCGAAAGAGGCTCACTCTCACCTGTTACAAGGTTATAAACCGTTCCATTCTGATAAAACGAATGACGTCCGCCCGCTACCATCTTCTTCAATGATTCCGGTACTTTTTTGCCCTCAGACTCCATTCTTTCAATCGCATCTGCAACGCCGATAGCATCCCATCGTTCAAAAGGTCCCAGTTCCCAGTTAAAGCCCCATTTCATTGCGCGGTCGATCGATTCTACCGAGTCCGTAATTTCGGGGATACGATTTGCAGCATACAATAGCAGGTCACACTGTATCTCCCAAAGAAAACGGCTTGCATCATCACTGCCTTGAACAAGATGTTTACGCCTCTGAGCGGCCGTTTTATGCTCTTTTTTGATCCGTTCTGCCGCATCAAACGATACTTCCTTCTGAGGCTCATACTCCATGTTATCCGGATTGAGCACATGGTACTCAACACCACACTTTGTTTTTGTTTTTTTGTAGAAACCATGACCGGATTTATTCCCTTTAGCACCGCTATCAACCAGCTTGTTGAACCCATCAGGCAGGTTAAAAACTTCTCTCCTTTCATCATCCGGTACAGACGGATAGAGATTCTCCGAAACATGCTTGAGTACATCCAAACCGGCCATATCTGCCGTTCTGAAACTGGCTGCTTTGGAATATCCGGTTAGTGTTCCTGTAAGAAAATCGATCTCTTCTGCCCTGAACCTCCCATTAAAAAAGTGGCTCATCATGGAAGCCATCGAAAATACACCGATACGGTTAGCGATAAAGTTAGGTGTGTCTTTGCAGAGTACTACGCCCTTTCCGAGAATTCGTTCACAAAATTCAACCATCGATTCGATGATCTGTTCATCCGTGTTTTCTGTCGGAATAATCTCAAGCAGTTTCATGTACCTGGGAGGATTAAAAAAATGTGTCCCCAGAAAGTGACTCTTAAATTCGTCAGAACAATCTTCACTGATATTGGAAATCGGCAGCCCGGATGTATTTGAACTTACAATAGTACCCGCTTTTCGATGTTTTTCAATATCGGACATCATCTTTTTCTTGATATCCATCCGCTCAACAATTACTTCACAAATCCAATCCGCATCACTGATCCACTGCATATGATCTTCAAAGTTACCCGGCACAATTCTATCAGCCCATGATGGCAAAGCCAATGGTGCGGGCTTCATTGACGTTAGATTGCGGATGCTCTCTTTAGCTATTTTATCAGGATTATCAGGATCATCAGATTTTAGATCAAGCAGTTTTACATTTAAGCCTGCGTTGATGCAGTGTGCGGCAATCTGGCTGCCCATCACTCCTGATCCCAGAATGACTACATTTTGTATATGAATCTTTTTTGACATGTTATTTCAATCATTGATGAAGTTGAATCATTAAATAAAAACCTCTACTGAATTATCAAGAGCCACAATAGATCGATCATTCGATATTCGATTTTAGAGATTAATCGTTTTCCGGATACATTGAATCGATCTCTTTCTGATACTTCTCTCTGACCACACTTCTTTTCACTTTCATTGTCGGTGTTAGCTCACCGCTCTCTATAGTCAGTGGATCATTAAGCAGAACAAACTTTTTCACTGTCTCCCAGGGTGAAAGATCCTTATTCACCTTATCCACTTCTTTTTGTATCAACTCGTTTACTTTCGGATCATCCGAAAACGGTTCTGTAGCATCGTATTTTTGACGTTTGAGTCTTTTTTTGATGTTCTCATAAGCCGGAACAATCAATGCAGAACAGAATTTTTTCTGAAATCCGACAACGATCACCTGATCAATAAATCCGGATCCGGTCAGTTGATTTTCGATGCTTTGGGGAGCTACATATTTACCTGTTGACAATTTAAACATCGCCTTTTTTCTGTCGGTGATATAGAGATACCCCTCATCATCCAGTTTTCCGATATCTCCGGTTCTGAACCAGTCATCTTCGTTCATTACTTCGCGCATCTGCTCCTCGTTTTTGTAATAACCCTTCATGATATTTGGACCGCGTGCCAGTATTTCTCCATCATCATCTATTTTAACTTCCACATTTCGTAACACTTTCCCGGTACTTCCGATGCGCATACTGTTGCGGTCCTGAACAGTAATCACGGGTGATGTTTCCGTTAAACCATATCCTTGTACCAGGAAGATTCCCATCGCGTTCATAAACCTGAAGATATCCGGCGGTAATGCGGCGCCTCCACTCACCATTCCTTTCAATTTGCCACCAAAAAGTGCCTTGATTTTGCTGTAAACCAGTTTGTCAGCAATGCGCAATTTCAGTGCCCCCAGGCCTTTTGGTGGATTCTCAGGATCATAGTCTTCAGCCAGATAGACCGCCCAATAGTAGATATTTTTTTGTAATCCGGACATCTCCTGCCCCTTAACTTTGATTCCTG
>SKZL01000178.1 GCA_007127395.1 Balneolaceae bacterium | reverse complement strand
TGTGACCCGTTTTTTCTTCCTGATGAGATCACCCAACACGCACCTTGAATTTGACGTCAATCAAGCCAAAGAGGCGGGTGAAAAGAACCCGGTTTTCTATTTGCAATATGCCCACGCCCGTATTCAATCCATTCTTAGAAAAGTTCAGGAATTAACCGAGTTCAATAGTGCACCAAACCTCACATGCCTGAAACATGACTCAGAAATCTCTCTCATCAAAAAACTGCTCCAATTTACCGATGCGGTAGCAATAGCCGCAAATCACAGGGAACCTCATAAGCTTATTACTTACCTGAATGACCTTGCTTCCGGATTTACCTCTTTTTATCACGACTGCAGAATCATTGGAGAGGAGAAAGAGTTAATGCATGCCAGAACAGTACTGGCCCGGGCAACTGCAACTGTACTTGCAAATGGGCTCTCCATTCTGGGTATACAAGCACCGGATAGAATGTAGCGGAGCATGACATAGACTTTTTTTTACTGCTCTCTCCAGTCAATCTTATTGATTCTATTGCCATCGCTTTTGAAGCGGATCGCACCGCTCAGGCTTGTATATTTTTGCCGTTCACTGTATTGATGAATAGTGTTGATCGCTTCCCTTCCCGGGTGACGAAAGACATTCCTGAATGCTAATGAAGCAACGGTGATCTCAGGCTGCACCTGTTGCATAAATGGCCTGCTTGAACTTGTGTTGCTGCCATGATGCCCCGCTTTATAGAGATCGGATTTTAAAAAATCACCATATCGCGCAACTATTTTCCTCTCTTGTTCAATTTCAGCATCTCCTGTAAAGAGAAAGTGTGTTTTGCCATACACAATTTTCACTGAAAGTGAGTGATTGTTCGGATTACGATCTACAGGTAGTCCCGGCTCCGGACTAAGCACAAAAATTCTGATGGCCGGATCAATCTCAATCAGATCACCGGCAACCGGATATCTGATCTCAATATTTTTCTCTTCCGATAACTTCATTACTGTCCGGTAGAGAACAGAATCATATTCAAAATTGCTCTGATATATTACATCCATGTTCATTTTCTCCATCAAAACGGGCATGCCCCCGATATGATCAGCGTGGGGGTGAGAAAGTATGACGGCGTCCAGAGATTCGATCTGATTATATTCAAAATATGGATATAACACTCTCTCTCCGCTGTTACTCATGGGCGTCCACCTGCCTGCATCAATCAATATCTGCGACCCGTTAGGTGTTTGGATATGAATAGCATCTGCCTGGCCTACATCCAGAAATGTCACCTCCATCATCTTATGTGATGATCTATTCATTACGTTGTTAATCAGATATCCGTTCATGCTTAGCAATAGCAGTATCAATATTTTCCACCGCATGGTACTTATTCTCAGTGAGGCAAACTGTAAAATTAAAAGAAACCATACTATAAAAACGACCCAGGAAATTTCATCGATCTGTATATAGCTGAACTGTTTGGAACCCAGAAATTCGGCCACCCACTCAATCCATTGCAGTGCTTGTTCTATGACATATGCTGTTTTACCGAATATCGTCAGGTTTATTGGGCTCAATAACACCATCAATATCCCTGCCGGAACAGTAAATGATAACAGCGGGACAACAAGTGCATTGGCAACCGGGCCGATCACTGAAAATTCACCAAAATAGTAGACCAGTATCGGAAATAGCCCTAATTGCACAACCATAGAGACCAGTATAATCGAGATTAAACCGCCAAAGACTCCATATCGATACCGTTGTGGTATGAGCTGTTGTACTTCCGGCATCAGAATTAGAATGATCATCACTGCTGAAAAAGACAACTGGAACCCTATTTCAAACAGTTGATTTGGATTGATCAAAAGCAGAATCATAGCAGCCACTGCTGTCAGGTTTATTGAGTTTCTGATCTTGTGAAACAGTTTTCCGTAAGTAAGCAGCCACGCCATAAGTGATGCCCTGTTTACGGATGGACTAAAACCTGTTAATCCTGCATATCCCAACAAGAGCATTGTTAAAATGAACAACCCCAGCCATCTTCCTTTTTGAGAACCCCATAGAAACGGAATGATGAGCCAAAAGGGAGCCACTATAAAACCGACATGAAGCCCGGAAACTGCCATGATATGCGAAAGCCCTGATCTTGAAAAATGCTCTCTTTGATCGTTAGTAAGCTCTTTTTTGTAACCAAGAAGCAGTGCTTTTGCTATTGTAGAGTGTTCTTCACTGAATAATCGATCTGAACTGTTTTGAACATACCCTCTTATTCTGTTCCAGCCTGTTGCCCTGCCTCTCTCGACATGCACTATTTCAATTATCTCTCCATGTGCAGCAAAGCCCTGTTTTTTTAACCAATTGCCATAGTCAAATTCATGCGGATTTCTTCTTTCAGGGTAACCATATATTCGTATGATTGCCTCAATTTTATCATTTACAGAGAGGTTATGTACATTTTTTTGATCATCGAAAAGCCTGAGCAGATATGAATAGTGCCACTCATGTTCTTGATCTATAATTGTTTTCTCTGCTTTAGCCGTATAAACCAACCTGCCTGATGAGCTTACTCCTGTACTTTGGATTCTTCCCTTAATGACGACTTCATCCCACTCAAACAGATTGACCCTTACAGTCAGATTTCTATCCTGTTCTGCGGACATACTCCTGAACTCTGAATAGATAAATTGTGCAAGAAAAATGAGCAGCAGATAGGAGAGAGAGGATATTGAACCGGCCAACAGAGGATCTCTTTTTTTTAGAGCCGTTTCTGAGATGATCCAGATGAACAGGAGCAGTGAATAAAGAGACCCTGTTATGAACAGGTTTGCCGAGATTTTAGCAGATAAAACAATCCCGAGGATCATAAAAAGGACGATTCTCAGCGCCGGAAACGAAGCAAAAGGAAAGTTATAAGATTGATCACGCCTCATGTCTGTATGAACATACAGACAAC
>SKZL01000151.1 GCA_007127395.1 Balneolaceae bacterium | reverse complement strand
CGTATAGCATCCCAAACCTCTTCCGAAGTTTGCAGATCAATATAAATTTCCTCTTCGGGCAGACGTGTTTGATCAATGATCCGGATTATACTGTCCAACCATTGAATCGATTGAAATGAAGGCTCTTTCATAACTAAAAATTCAGTACTAATTTTTGATTTTAAGATAAAAATAGTTTGTTAAATAGATCATTGAATATTTGAATGTTGCTCTTGACATGAAATATTTCGTTCTTATCTTCCACTCATTCAGATATAATCATATATTAAAGATATGGTTATCCTGATTGATTCATCAGTTTAAGGGGTATGTCCTAAATCTGATAATTGCTATCATTGATGACCATTCATTTGAGAGCATAACTGTCCGGAGGCTAAACCTTCCGGATACACATTTTGTGAGAATTGCGAAATTGAAACAGTAATGAAGTGAGGTAAAGTTATGATTTTGAAAAAAAATGTTGGATATCTGGACTCAGTTATCAGGACGGTCATCGGAGCGATAGCGATTGTAGCAGGTCTCTATCTGGATAGTTACTGGGGCTTTTTAGGACTAATTTTGGTTTTTTCCGGTGCACTCTCTTTTTGTCCCGGTTACAAAATAATGAATATATCAACCATGAATCCCGATTTAGAGCGGGAAAACTAGATTACAACACAAACAAATTGTAGTCAGATCGGCACTTCGATTTTGTTTTAACAAATATGGGTTCACGTACCGTTGATGCATGAATCAACGTGAACCGGCCCATCAACTGATCAGACTGAATCGAAGTTCTCTATCCATTAAACTGCTATTACTGTCATTTGGGAATTTTAACAATCGAACAGTGGATAGCTTCTGAATTAATTCTATAACCTGCCTTGTAAGCGATGCGAAAAATCCATTAATTATGCATCATTTGAACCGATAGTAATCATAAGCAATCGTTGGTAATGAATTGGATTGGAAGCAAACGAAGCGAACGTACATTTGATGCAATAGTTATTGGATCCGGAATAAGTGGTGGGTATGCCGCAAAAGAGCTGTGTGAAAGAGGGCTTAAGACTCTTGTTCTTGAACGGGGTAGGCCTGTTACTCATCGGGACGACTACCCGACTGCAACCAAAGACCCCTGGGAGTTTGAGCATGCCATGCAGCTACCTGAGGAGGAAAAGAGGAGAAATCCGATTGTTGCCAGATGCTATGCTTATGATGAGTCTACAAAGCATTTTTTTGTGCAGGATGAGGATCATCCATATCAACAGGAAAAGCCATTTGATTGGATCAGAGGTTATCAGGAAGGGGGGAAATCCCTGATTTGGGCACGTCAGGGGCAGCGCTGGAGCAGATACGATTTTGAAGGACCCGCTCGGGACGGTTATGGTATTGAGTGGCCGTTTACTTATGACGAATTGGCTCCCTGGTATAGCAGAGTGGAGGAATTTGTAGGCTGGAGTGGCAACAGAGATGGCCTGGATCACCTGCCCGATGGTGAATTTTTGCCACCGTTTGATCTCACTTGTGTTGAAAAACATATCAAAGAAAAAGTGGAAGCTCACTATAATAACAGGCATGTTTTACACGGCCGATGCGCTCATCTGACGGAACTGAAGGAGATACATCGAAGACAGAATCGGGGACAGTGTATGGCTCGAAACCTCTGTTATAGAGGTTGTCCATATGGCGCTTATTTTAGTTCAAATTCGTCTACTCTTCCCTGGGCAATGGCAACTGGAAATCTGACTAAAAGAACCCATGCTACTGTCGAATCTATACTCTATGACGAGCAGAGTGGTAAAGCAAGTGGAGTGAGAGTTATTGATACACAGACTGGCGATGTTACCGAGTATTATTCCAGAATACTTTTTTTAAATGCGGCATGCCTCAATTCAAATTTGATTTTGCTTAACAGTAAATCAAACCGTTTTCCTGACGGGCTTGGGAATGACAATGGCTTATTGGGACGCTATATCACTTTTCATAACTATCGTGGTTCAATCCATGCGGTTATGGATGGATTTGAGGATCAGTACTATTATGGCAGAAGGCCTACTCAGGCAATCATGCCATCGTTCCGAAATGTATATAGACAAGATCCGGAGGTGAATTTCCAGGGTAAGTATCTCATTGCATTCAGTGCCGTTAGAGCCGACTGGCAAAGGGGTGTTCGAACGGTACAGTTAGGAGCCGATTTAAAGGAGTCGATGTCGAAACCGGGTGAATGGAATGTTTTTATGATGGCTCAGGCCGAAACTGTGCCCAGATATGATAATCATGTGAGGTTAAGTGAGACTGAGACGGATAAATGGGGGATACCGCAGTTGGTTACGTCTGTTGATTACACAGAAAATGATGAACATCTACTTAAAGATTTTCTGGAGCAGGGGAGTGAGATGCTGGAAATATCCGGAGCCAGGGATATTATGACCAGCGACAGCAAGCAGGCACCCGGCCTGGATATTCATGAAGTAGGCGGTGCCAGAATGGGATTGGACCCCAAAACATCCATATTAAACAGATGGAACCAGGTTCACAGCTGTAAGAATGTATTTGTGACGGATGGAGCGGCTTTCAGCTCTGCTGCAGTTCAGAACCCTTCTCTAACGTTTATGGCCTTAACAGCCAGAGCCGCAAATTATGCAGCAGACGAGATGAGCAAGGGGAATTTGTAACTACTCCGGATCTTAACGGCTCAAATAACTCTGAAGCTTTTCAATATCGAGTGATAAATCTTTAGCAGTATTGATAAAAAGCTCTTTTCGATAATCAGGAAGCTTGCCATTGGAACCGGTCACGATGTCGGATATCAAACGGTTACTTAAAAGGAAATTTGAGGTTTCGTTTCCATATTTCTGTTCAATATGCTCCTTGATCGGTTTGAAAAGTTCACTTTTGGCACGATCTATCTCCCTGCGTTCCAATAGTTGTTCAGAATGTTCAGTTTGAGTAAGCTCTCTTCTTGCCGGTTTTTTATCTGAAAGTTTCAGTTCTG
>SKZL01000157.1 GCA_007127395.1 Balneolaceae bacterium | reverse complement strand
ATGGTCGCCGGACGGATCACTTCTTGGTATTCAATCCAGAAGAGGAGAGGATCATAACTCGGTTCGCTTTATCAGGGTTACAGCACCGGGTGGGGAAGCTTTTACGATTGAGGGCCTCGACCGTTCGCCGGTTTGGTCCCCGGACAGTTCACAAATTGCGTTTGTGCGTGAACCCGAACGGGATGAGGAACGAGGCAAACGTGAAGGATGGATTGCCCCGGATGCGATCAGTAAAACCGTTGATTCTACTCGTTTTGACGGAAGGGTAATCACACAGATGAGGTACAAAAGTGACGGCACTTCAGCATGGCTGCCGCATCCATCAATTCAGCAGAAACGTCAGCTTCATATAGTGTCTGCCGATGGCGGTGAACCTGCTCAAATTACAGATCTGCCCCATCATGTCAATAACATAGAGTGGTTCACCGATGGAGATAAAATCTTCTTTACAGGGAATCCGGAAGAGGATGATGAGTATAACACCGACTTCACAACAAATCTCTATGTAGTTGATATCGAATCCGGAGAAGTGAACCGGTTGATCGAAATGGATGGAAATCAGGGATCACCAACCCTTTCACCCAATGGACGTTATCTCGCATTCACCCACACACAAGAAAGGGGTGCCGAAACCGATGTGATGGTTGTCTCACTGAATCGGAACGGAGAGGTAAATGGATCGCCTGAGAATCTGACTTCTGACTGGGACTTGCAGCCGGGCGGAGTGCATTGGACAAATGATGGAAATACTGTCCGTTTTTCTGCGCAGATTCAGGGAAATGCTCATCTGTTTGAAGTAAGCAGATCGGGCGGAGATGTGATGCAGGTAACTGGCGGTGAAAGAAGACTATCATCCATTTCAACCAGCGATGATGGAAGCAGAATAGCATATACATCAACCGATTCTGTTACACCCGCCGAAGTGTTCATTTCAGGAGCGGACGGTTCAGGTGAACTGCAGATCACACGTTTCAATGAAGAGTGGATGGCAGAAAAGGAGATCAATCCGGCTGAACCGATCTGGTGGACAGTAGAGGACGGTACAAATATTCAGGGCTGGGTTATTAAACCGGTCGGATTTGAGCCGGGCAACTCCTATCCATTGGTGATGAAAATACACGGAGGGCCCCATTCAGCCTACGGAAACACATGGTTTCAGGCGTTTCATACACTCTCAGCATCCGGAATGTTTGTCTTCTATCCCAACCCGAGAGGCTCATCCTCTTATGGCAATGCGTTTACCTTTGCGACCATGGGTCAGTGGGGAGTTATGGATGAAGAGGATTTTATGACAGGCCTGGAGGCCGTTATGGAGGTGTACCCGGAGGTGGATCGGGAGAGAATCGGTGTGTCGGGAGGCAGTTACGGTGGATTTATGACGAACTGGCTGACCGCCAGGTTCCCGGACCATTTCAAGGCCGCTGTTACCAGCCGATCGATCTCCAATTGGGAAAGCTGGTACGGATCATCCGACGCACAAGGACTCACAGAATTTGAGTTTGACGGGACTCCCTGGGAACAGAGGGAGCTCTACAGGAGCCTGTCACCGATCTCTTATGTGGAGAATGTGACAGCACCAACGCTGATCATTCATAGCGAAGAAGATTGGCGAACACCGATGACTGATGCGGAGCAGTGGTTTATTGCGCTCAAAAAAATGCAAGTGCCCGTAGAATTTGTCCGATATCCCAGATCATCACACGGCCTCTCCAGAACCGGAGAGCCATGGCTGCTGGTCGACCGGCTTGAAAGAAAAAGAAGCTGGTTCGATTATTGGTTGAATGACGCTGAATAGTTACGAAGGGCTATACAAAAACCTTAAAACACACCTCTCGTTAACATCCGGTGGGGAACAGGTTCACATTCCTATACAGGACATTGTATCCCGTGAACAATCTCCATCGGGGATGCCGGCAATGGGTGATCTCCGAACCAGAAATCAGATTCGCGATTTGGTGGAATATCTTTCATCTTTAAAATAAATTTTTACCCATTACTTGAAAGAAGAAATCAATAAAGTCATATGGCAAAAGAAAATCCAAAAACTTGCGAAACGGAGTTCTCTGTCCGGGACTATGAACTCGACTCTCAGGGTGTTGTAAATAACGCGACCTATCAAAATTATCTGGAGCATGCGCGTCATGAATTTCTGAAATCGATCGGTCTCAATTTCAATGAATTGCATAGGAAAGGTACAGATGCGGTTGTTCACAAAGTAGAGCTGGAGTACAAAAGGGCACTTCTTGGTGATGAGAAATTTGTAATTCAAACCTGGGCAGAGCAGCAGGGTAATGTTCGATTTATCTTCCATCAGAACATCTATAAACTTCCCGACCGGGAGCCGGTTCTGATCGGTAAAGTAACAGGTGTGTTTATGAATAATGGTCGCGCAATACGACCCCCGAAAGAGGTCGTTGATGCGCTAACATAAGAGCTGTAAGTGCTGCAGCGAATCAGATCAACTCGAGTTATTGCATGATGCCGGCTCAGACATTTCCCTGTGCCATCATGGCATCGGCAACTTTGATAAACCCGGCAATATTGGATCCTTTCAAGTAATTAACCTGGTCCTCACCATCCGCCTTTCCAAAACGAACGCACTTTTTGTGAATATTTTTCATAATCTTTATAAGCTTTTCATCCACATCATCAAAGCTCCATGAAAGACGTTCAGCGTTTTGTGTCATCTCCAGCCCTGATACAGCAACACCACCCGCATTTGAAGCTTTACCCGGCGCAAAGAGCACTCCCGCGCTCTGAAAAGCTTTAACAGCTTCGTCTGTGCAAGGCATGTTAGCTCCTTCTGCTACACATTTAACTCCATTTTGAATCAGTGACTTAGCGTCTTCAACCTCAATCTCATTTTGTGTTGCACAAGGGAGGGCCACATCACATGTAAGTTTCCAGGGTGTTCCTTCATGAAACTCAACATCATACTCATTGGCAAACTCTTTGATCCGGCCGCGTTTCACATTT
>SKZL01000078.1 GCA_007127395.1 Balneolaceae bacterium | reverse complement strand
TAAAAACACCCGGATGAAGAACCATCGTCATTGCAGCCATATACCCTCCATAACTGTGGCCGCGAATTGCCATATTATTACCATCAATCCAATCATAACCGGACAGATAACGTGCCGTTTCCGCATAATCCTCTGCTTCCAGTTTACCCAGGTTGAGATATACCGACTTTTCAAAATCACGGCCATATCCACCGCTGCCACGGTTATTCACATTGGCGATCACAAATCCCTGTTGAACCAGATATTGTACCCATGCATTGGTTTCAAACTGGTTGTAGACCCCCTGCGAACTGGGGCCACCGTAGATCATCAATAATAGGGGATAACTTTCATTTGGATCAAAATCCGCAGGTTTAACAATATATCCGTCCAGTTCTGCTCCATAAGATGTTGTGAAAGTAAATAACTCACGAGGTGAATAAAAAAACCGATTAATGTAATCTGCCACACCTTCATTTTCCACAAGTTTGTTCAACATTTCTCCCCCGCCATCAGTCGTCCACAACTCCACCTGTGTGGGAGTTTCGATGTTTGACCATCTGTCGATGTAGAAACGTCCGTTCGGCCCCATATTAAAATAGTGGCGTCCGGGTTCACTGCTGAACCGTTTTTTGTCCGAACCATCAAACCCGATCGAATAGAGGTGCCTCTCCAGCGGACTCTCCTCGGTCGATTCAAAATAGATCTTCTCCTGTTCTGAATGAATCGCGTGCACATTAGTCACCTGCCAGTTTCCATTCGTAACCTGGTTCAGCAAGTTGCCATTATAATCGTATCGATAAAGATGTTTGTAACCATCTCTGTCTGAAATCCAGAAAAATTCAAGCCGATCCTTTGGAAAGAAAAAGTAATCATCCACTCCGGCAAAAAAGTCAAATACATCAATCCAGCCATGATCAGATACCTCTTCCATAATGAGTTCACCCTCACCTGTTGTCCGGTCGAACATATGCAGTTTCAGCTCATTCTGTTGCCTATTCATTTCAACCAATGCAAGCAGATTGTCTTCACTTGTCCAGTAAATCCTGGGAATCAAACCATCACCCAGATCCAGGTTCAGCCATCTGTTTTGAGCGGTCTCCACATCAACCACACCCATCTTGACGATCGGATTATCCATACCCACTTTCGGATACGGGATGTCAGTGTACTCAGGATATTGTCCCTCAAAATCTGTTGATACAAATCTCTCAATATGATCCTCATCACTCTGCCAGTATGCGATATAGCGGCTATCGTTCGACCATCTCCACGCCTGAACCTGTCCGAACTCCTCCTCATAAACCCATCCAAACCGCCCATTGTAGAGATTATTTCCGGAATCAAACGTAAGGCGTTTCTCTTCACCGGTATTCAGATCAAAAACATACATTTCACCATCCTTGTGATAGGCAACTTTTTGTCCGTCCGGAGATAGTTCTGCCGTAAATGCATCAGTAGCAATGCGTTCAAATGATTCATTCTCCAGTGAGTATTTGTAATAATCGGCATTACCCGAATAACGATACACCGGGCGAAAATCGGTTTGAAATACTAAATACCTGAAATCATCCGACCATTGGAAGGATCTGAAATGAAACGGATCGTCGCTATCCGGATAGGTATGGTCACTGGTTCTGAAAATGAGCTCCTCTTCATTGGTTGCAGGATCCACAACCCGTATTTCATTGCCACCACTCTCAAATGAATACTCCATATATGAAAAGCGATCTCCACCATCTATCCAGGTAATATTCTGAGGGCCATTCTCTCCGGTTAAATTAGCTGTAGAGAAGAGGGCATGGCGCAAATTTTGATACTGCTCCGAATTTTGAGCCGAAACAGTAGTGCAAAATGCGATCAAAATGATCAGTGGCAAAAAGTGAGAGAAACCACGTTTAATCCGTGTGTAAATAGTGTATTTCATATGGCATAGACATTTTTAATAGAAGTTCAACACCTGTTTGAACCCGGAATGTTTTCATCAACTCTGCAATTGCTATTCAGAATGCTAAAAACCTCACTCACAAAACAACCGCAACAATGACTTTATCAAATTTTTACTCTATCTAACTGAAAAATGTTTCTTTTATTGGCTTTTCCTTAACCCGGAAAACCAGCTACTGAAATATTTCGGGCTTATCCACCCACGAGCAGGCATCCTCCACGAGTGCAATCGCATCCTCTTTAGTCGTTGCCTCTGCGTAAATTCTCAAAACCGGTTCAGTGCCCGATTGACGCACTAACAGCCATGTACCATCCTCCATCAGATGCTTGATGCCATCTTTAAAATCCCATCCGATCACTTTTTTACCTGCGATCTCTTTCAGTTTCTTCTCCCTGCAAAACTTTGTCATCGCCTGCTTTTTACTCTCCAGCGTCAGGATATCGGAACGATAGTATTCATGCGGGCCATATTCATCAAAAAGCTCCTGAACCAACAGACTTAGAGGTTTCCCTTTTTTTACAATCATCTCGGCGATAAGCAGACCGATATAGATACCATCACGCTCCGGAATATGGCCCTTCACTGCCAGTCCGCCCGACTCCTCTCCGCCGGCAAGCACATCTCCCTGGATCATCAGATCGGCAATATATTTGAACCCGATTGGTGTCTCTACAAGTGGCAGGCCATAACTTTCCGCCTGTTTATTAAGCATGGAAGAAGTTGAAAAGGTCTTAACTATGGTACCCTCCATCTTTTTATCCAGGTGCAGATATTTGGTAAGCAGGCTCAACATTCTGTGAGAATCCACAAATTGTCCTTTTTCATCAACCATTGCGATACGGTCTGCGTCACCGTCATTTGCAATTCCGATGTCACAATGATGACTTAGAACAAACTCAGGAAACTCCTTTAAGTTGTTTTCAACAGGTTCCGGAGCCGTTCCGCCAAAAGTTGTATCCCGGTGATGGTTACACTCAAACACCTGATCACCCAATAATTTTTTCAGATAACCCATTCCCGACCCAAACATCGGATTGTGAGCTATTTTAAGCT
>SKZL01000177.1 GCA_007127395.1 Balneolaceae bacterium | reverse complement strand
CATATTCTTCAAATGAATTGTGATAATCGAGGTGATCATGAGTTAAATTGGTGAATGCAGCTACTTTGAATGGAATGCCTGCCACCCGATGCTGTTCCAGTGCGTGTGATGATACCTCCATAATCAGGTATTGGCTTCCATCCTGCACCATCTTTTTCATATCTGTTGCAAGTTCAACAGGATCAGACGTGGTTAAACGACTGGCAAGAACCTGGTCATTGATTCTCTTTTCAACTGTTCCCAACAGAGAAGCTTTATGACCTGTCTGTGTCAGAATTTGCCATACAAGTGTAGCGACAGTTGTTTTGCCATTTGTTCCTGTGATCCCAACAATATTGAGTTTATTTGAGGGGTTGCCAGCCATAATCTGGGCTAAAGGGCCCAAAATTTTTCTGCTATTTTTTACTACTACAAAGCAACTGTTTGTGACTGTTTCGATAGGCTTTTCACAAATAATAACTGATGCGCCATTTTTGGATGCCTGAGATATAAATTGATGGCCATCATTTTTGTATCCTGGTACAGCAACAAACAGATCACCCGGTTCCACAAGCCGCGAATCCTGACACACCTTTCCTTCTAAAACGGCAGGTATATCTCCGATTATCTCAACGGGTTTTAAAAGTTGTATGAGATCTTCTCTTCTCATTCGTTTGCTGCGATTGCGGATGATTGATTAAAACTTCTTGCTTTGCCTCTGATCGTTACAGTGCGTCCCATTTCCATAAGTTCACCGGCTCTTGGAAATTGTGCGTAAACTGTTCCTGAGCCGATACTTTCAATATTCAGGCCGTGATCCAGCAGTAAATAGGAGGCTTGTCTCATACTGAGATCTTTAAGATCTGGAATACGTGCATATCCATCCGGGACCGATTCTGAGGAGTGGTCTGCCAACATCAATTCGATCGGTGTGTTTCTATCAAATTCAACTCCGGGAGCAGGCACTTGTTCAACCACAAATTTTCCACGTCCGGTAACAGTGAACGGTATTCCTGAATTTCTTAAAACTGCCTGTGCAGATTGATTTTCCAATCCATTCAGTTTAGGAGCAATTATGTTGCGCCCTTCTGCAATATTACCGGGTTGATTTTTGGCTGGAATAGAATTTCTTAATCCGGACACCCTGTTCGCCACTTCTTTGAAGATCGACCCTGCAGTGAAGCCGCCAAAGATACTTGTCCGGGGTTCATCCAAAATTACTAAAATGACATATTCCGGATCTTCCACAGGGAAAAATCCTACAAAACTGGCTCTATAAAGTGCCCTGTATCTGCCGTCAATATATTTTTGAGCAGTCCCCGTTTTTCCCGCAATTCTCAATCCATCTACAGAGGCCCAGGAGGCTGTTCCTGAGTCGGAGACCACTGTTTCAAAAACGGGCATCAGTTTTTGAATCGTCTTTTCATTGGCGATTCTGCGAACCGTTTTTGGTTTTGTTCGTTCAATTTTATTTCCAAACTCATCACTGATCGACTCAATAATGAATGGTTTCATTAAAACACCGTTGTTGGCAAATGCGGCATAAGCTTGTGCAATTTGAATAGGGGTAACCTGTACTTCATACCCTATCGACATCCAGGGGAGGGTAACCCTGCTCCACTCAAAGGGTCGTTGTAAACGTCCGCCCATTTCACCGGGAAGGTCGATTTGGGTTGGTGTTCCAAAACCCATATTTCGTGCATATTGATAGAACTTATCGGGTTTGATACGTTGTGCAATTTCAGAGGTGGCAATATTGGATGATCTTGCGATTACCTGTGGGAACGTTAATGTCCCTAACGGATTATGATCTCTCATCATCTGCCCGTGAATCATCAACTGGCCACTGTCCGGAGTAAAAAATTCCTCATCAAAACGAACCAGATTTTGATCAACAGCGGCAATTGCTGTTGTAAGCTTAAAAGTAGATCCCGGTTCAATCAGGTCAGCTACAGCAAAGTTTCTTCTGTTCTCGTTCTGAATTGTGGCTGGTGAATTTGGATTGAATGTAGGATAGTTTGCCATAGCTCTGACTGCGCCAGTTTTAGGTTCCATTACAATTATGGTTCCCTTTTTTGCCAGATGTCTATTGATCCCATTTTCCAGTTCTTCTTCTGCAATTGCCTGAATTTGGGCATCGATGGTAGTGTGCAAAGAGTATCCCTGCCTGGGTAATTTTCTGGGAGCACCAACATATGCGAAGATATTATTTAATCTGTCTTTACGAACTTGCTGAAGGCCATCTTGTCCTTTCAATAATTCGTTGTAGCGCTGCTCCAGGCCGGCCATTCCGTCCATGTTGTGATTCATAAATCCAAGAACATGAGAAGCCAGAGTGCCAAAATTATAATTACGCTGAAACTCCTCTTCCAGAATCAATCCGCGAATATTTAACTCATTCAAATCCTCATAGACCTGAACCGGGACATTGCGTTCCAAAACTACATATCTGGATCGATTGGGAGCAGATGCCAAACGGTTCTTGTAATATTGAATAGATCGGCCGGTATGTCTGCTCAATACTCCGGCAATGTTCGTAATCTGTTCGTTTCTCTCTCTAAGTAATTGTGGATCGAGTGCAACTTTGTAAATGGTCAGGTTTGTTGCAAGAAGAGATCCATTGGTATCAAATATATTACCCCGTTGTGCAGGGATAGGGAGAAAGTCGATCGCTTGAGAACTCCATAATTCGCGATACCCATCGCCTTCGACGATGTTTATGCGCAGTATTTGAAGCATAATTCCTGTAGGGAGTAACAGCAATAATCCCAATAACAGAAACATACGTCCCATCATGGAGCTTCGTTCACTCATTTCGATCCTGTCTGTATGATGATTACCTGATCTGCAGGGCCTGCATTAACAAAACCGCTAAGTCTGGCTTGTTGATAGATCTCTTTTGGTCCGGTGAGCCGATCGAATGTCAACCTCTTCTCATTATATATACGTTGAGCCTTGTTGAATTCATTCTCGAGCTGATTGACCTCCAGCAGTGCTTGTTGTGTGTTGAAAACATGGCCTATG
>SKZL01000104.1 GCA_007127395.1 Balneolaceae bacterium | reverse complement strand
TTTTATCACCGGATCAATTAAAACGACTGGGTTCGATTATTCATGCCTGTTTCAAACTGCATTCGAATGCAGAATTCAGTGTGGAAATAGATCCCAGAAGAGTAAACGAGGAGCATATCACCTCACTTATCGAGATCGGTTGTAATCGCGCATCCCTTGGGGTTCAGGACACAAATGATGCTGTTCAAAAAGCAATACACAGAATTCAGCCATTTGAAAAAAACCGCGAAATTGTCTCATTTTTAAGGAAACATGGAATAAAAAGTCTAAATCTGGACCTGATTTATGGCCTACCCAAACAGACCCTTTCTACATTCCGAAAAACGATTGAGGATGCCGTAACTCTTAATCCGGATCGTCTTGCCATCTACAGCTATGCACACCTGCCATCCATAATGCCTTCCCAAAAATTACTCAATGGGGAAGATCTTCCTACAACAGAGGAAAAATTACGGATGCTGGTCACTTCAATTGAGACACTACCGAAATTGGGGTACCGGTTTATTGGCATGGACCATTTTGCCAAAGAGGAGGATGAGCTTAGCAGGGCTCTTGATAATGACACCCTTCATCGAAATTTTCAGGGCTACAGTACACACGCTGATTTGACAATGATTGGCCTCGGTATGTCCAGTATTTCTCAAAACAGTTCATATTATACCCAAAACGATAAGGACCTTGAGAACTATTACAGACAGTTGGACAATGGGCAACTCCCGGTGAAAAAACTCCTCAAACTTTCACGGGAAGATCACCTCAGAAAAGAGATGATCATGGAGATTATGTGCAAAGCTGAAGTAAGAGTGGATCGAATTTCCGATAAATATCAGATTCAGTTCAAAAATAAATTTGCTGATGAACTGGAAAGACTGAATCACTTTCAAAAGGATGGCTTTCTGAATTTTACAGAGTCCGGTTTCAACATCACTCCTTTGGGGCGGCTTTTTGTAAGAAATATCGCAATGGTCTTTGATCAGTATCTGAAAGAAAAATCTCACAAAAACGCTTACTCAAGGACCATCTAAAGCTGTAATTCACACCTCTAAACTACGATTCTCCATTTTCAATCTCTCTGGTACTCTTTTCATTTGTTGGAAGTGTAAATCGAATGTTTGTACCCTTTTCCAGCTCACTCTCTATTGACAACCTGCCACCATTTCGGGTAATAAAATCTCTGCACAAGTCAAATCCGATACCGGTCCCTTTCTCACCGGCAGTCCCCGTTTTGGTAAATCTCTTCTCACCACTTAACAGTTTCTGAATAGACTCCTCTGTCATACCCATTCCCTTATCTTTAACCGATATTTCGACTTTATTGCTGCTCAATTTTTTCCCGGTTACCTTTATTTCACCTTCAAGATAGCTGAACTTAACAGCATTACTTAACTGGTTGAACATCACAATTGCAAAAAGATTTGGATCAGCAAAAACTTCAATCTCATCATCGATATCCAGAACCATCTCAATTTTTTTGTTTCTGGCGTTCGGTTCAGCCTGATCCATGATTTGTCTCAACACATCTTTTGGTTTGAACAATTTTGGTTCATATTTAATCACATCTGTCTGATAACGAGCCCACTCCAGCAGATTTTTTAGAAAATCATCAAACTGTACAGCAGTCGATTTAAGTACACCGGTGTACTCCTCTATCTCCTCCAGATTTTTATTTGTACTGCTCTCATCTAAAAGTTCTGTTAAACCCAAAATATTTCCGGCATAATTACGCAAATCGTGGGCGATGATAGAGAAAAGCCTGTCTTTCGTCTCATTTGATTTTCGTAACTCTTTGGTTCGATCCCTGATGGTCCGTTCAAGTTTAAACTTTTCCAGTCTGATGAGTCTTATTCGATACCAGAGTGTGCCCCAAACTACAACAGTAATGAAAATAACGACCAAAAGAATAAACCATAAACTGTCCCAAAAAGGAGGTACAATAACAATTGTTAAAGACCTGTATTCATCACTCCATACACCACTGTTATTACTGCTTCTTACCTGAAACTCATATTCACCCGGCTGCAAATTGGTAAATGTCGCACGATTTTGATTACCGACCAAATTCCACTCATCTTCAAAGCCCAGTAACCTGTATTCATATTGATTCGTCTTCGTCGGACTGAAATTTATTGCACTATATCCGATGGTGATCATCCTGGTTGTGTATGGCAGAACAACTTTTTCCGTTAGATTAAACTCTTTATCAAGTCGTGAGTTCTCTCCCGGATACACAGGTTCATTATATAACAGCAGTTCAGTCAAAACTACAGGTATGACAGAACTGTCTGACCTTATATTTTCCGGATAGAATCTCAAAAAACCTTCCGTACTGCCAAAATATAGAGACCCGTCACTCAAAACCTCACCGGATCTTGGATTGAATTCAGTGTAGCTCAATCCCTGTTCAAGGTTATATGTTATATATTCATCGGTATCGCGGTTCAGTTGTGTGATTCCATTATTTGTACTGATCCAAAGATTGCCACTCAGATCTTCCAATATCAAATGCACAACATTACTTGGCAAATAGTTATCATAATGAGCTGCATCAACCAGTATATTTTGTTCCCTGTCATAATATTTCAATCCGCCACCGGATGTGCCAAACCAAAGCCTGCCATTGGAATCCTCATAAATGGTATGAACAACACTTGCAAAATAGGGGCTGCTGCGATTGATATCTATAATCTCAATTTCACCACTAGTTCTGTCCAGCTTGTGCAAAAATGATCCATACGTTGCGATCCAGATAGCGCCCTGATGATCTTCAAAGACAACTCTGGTATCACTATTTTGAAGAATAATTGAATCCGTAGCACCATTTGAATTCATCTCATATCTTTTAAACTCACCGGTTTCCGGATTATATTCTGTTACACCACTAATGTTCTTGGAAAACCATAAATGGCCATCCCTTGATTCAAATATGTCAAATACATATGGACTGGCCAATAGATCCGGCTCATCGAGAATGTCAGACAGATTTTTAATACTTCCGTTAACCATATCAT
>SKZL01000165.1 GCA_007127395.1 Balneolaceae bacterium | reverse complement strand
GCGGCTGAGGAGCGAGCCGGTAGTGAGGCACACAGCAGGGCGCAGGAAATGCGTGAGCGTTGGCAGGATCATTTTGGTGCTTTTTTGGTCACACAACATCCAGCCGATATTCCGGGCGAGATGCCAGGCAAGGGTTCAAATGCCGCGTATGCCGCAGAAGTGGCACGAACAGAATTGCTAGATAAACGGGGCGTGCCGTATACAGATGTCATTGTTTCTATTTTTGATATCGATACGGTCATCTACCCCGAATATTTCAACTGTCTGACTTGGCACTTTGTTCGTACTGAAGATAGATATAAAGCATCTTTTCAACCAGTACCAATATTCAATAACAATATCTGGGACGCACCAGCACTTTCTCGGGTGGTAGCAATGAGTAGTACTTTTTGGGAGATGGTGCAACAAGAGCGACCGGAGCGAATGGCTACATTCTCTTCTCATGCGGTCAGTTTTCAGGCACTGTACGAGGTTGGCTACTGGCAGTCCAATATGGTGAGTGAGGATTCGCGTATTTTTTGGAATTTGCTACTAGCTAATAACGGCGGATACCGAGTGGTGCCGTTGTCGTATCCGGTCTCAATGGATGCCAATGTCGGAACTTCTCTTTGGCGGACACTTATCCAGATATATCGTCAGCATCGTCGCTGGACCTATGGGGTAGAGAATTTTGTCTACATGACCTATCATTTCACCAAAAATAGCAACATCCCATTGCGTCGACGCGTGCGACTGATCTTACAGCAATTTGAAGGATATTGGTCGTTGGTCACTAACCCGATCATGCTTTTTATCTTGGGTTGGGCACCAATTTTTTTGGGCGGTCAAGAGTTTCACCAAACAGTGCTGTCATACAACTTACCGATGATGGTACGAGACTTGCTAATCATCGCGATGTTTGGTCTAATTATATCAGCTGTAATATCATTGACACTTATTCCACCCCGACCAGAGGGAAAGAGTCGCTTTCGGTACGTTGTAATGGCGGTGCAGTGGATCATGGTGCCATTTACAATGATAGTCTTCAGCGCCATTCCTGGCCTTGATGCCCAGACCCGTCTTATGCTGGGCCGCTATATGGGTTCTTGGGTTACCCCTAAAGTACGGGCAAAAGAATCAGGGTGAGGTGATGTAAAGAGCGAATAGAGGTCCGATATCATGAATGATCCTCAGACAGAGTACTTAAGTCCATTAACCCGAAAGCACCGGTCGGCCTTTTTCTATTTGCTTTTCCTAGTTTTCGTACTAGTGGTACCGGTTATAGTCTTCTACGCGAGTGGGTATCGATACACGATCGGAGCGGAGGAATCGCGAGTGCAGATGACAGGAGGAATGTACATCGGCACCCTGGATGATGAAAGTGTTATTGAGATCAATGGTTCGCCGGTACAACATACAAGGTTTTTCCGTCGTGCCACTTATGTGCAAGGTCTTAGTAGTGGAATGTATGAGGTTGCCGTATACGGTGATGGATTGCAAACCTGGAGTAAGGTTCTTCCGGTTTACCCTCAAATGGTTACTGAGTTTAACACTTTTACCTTACCAGCAACTCCACAAGTTCGAGTAATCACTCCTTTACGCACCAGTAGTGGAGAAATGGTATTCCATGGCTATGATACCTCGACCAGTACACCGTTTGCTTTTGCTTCCAGTACTGTTCCGTTTGTTCATAGTACCAGTTCGGTACCACTGCCGTATCAAGCAAATATTGAGTACCAATTTTTGTCAGAACTTTTCTTGCAAGAGCGGTTAATTCGTCCAGAGTCACCCCACAAGATAGAAAAAGAACCAGCGTTTCGGTTTTTAAGTCAAGTCGTTGAAGAGGAAGACTTGGCGGGTACTAGTATGGACATCGCAACTTCGACAGTTCGCCAAGGTAACGTTCGATTAGAGTGGCAAAATGAGGAGGTTGTTGCTGTTTTCGATGGCCCATTTCGGACTATCCCACACTACTACTGCCTACCCAAAGCCAGTGCCAGTACCACCGCTGCTCACTATGGGACCCATGTCGCAGACGCAGTAACAATAGCAACAACAACCACTACTACGACGTTGCGCCAGCGAGGAACCTGGCACTCTCAAGTGTGTCGAGATGAGATACGCATTGATCGGATGGGTCAAGATGTTGAGTACTTCAATTTTGTACCCGGTGTAACCGACTTGGTTTTACTACATCTGGAGGACGGTCTGTACGTGACTGAAATAGACGACAGAAGTTGGCAGAATCATCAGGTATTATATCCGCACGGTGATATTTTTGTAATGGTCCATAATGGGCAGATCTTGATCCAAGACGGAGATTATTTTGCAGAACTGTTCATCACTCGGCAGGATTGATGGTAACTCATTTGACAAAGGATAGTTCTGACGTTACCGGGCACGGTTGGTTAGGACGATCCATTGTTTTTTGGTAAGATAGCAATTGTATGTCTATTGGTCACCAACATCCACTGACGCAGATGATCGCCGAGATAAATAGTATTTTCTCTGATATCGGCTATACGTACGCTAGTGGTCCGGAAATGGAAAGTGAGTACTATAATTTTGATCGTTTGAATGTTCCCAAGGATCATCCATCGCGTGATATGCAGGATACATTCTGGCTACGCTCTGAGGACGTTACTGAGCCAACGGTGATGCGCACGCAAACATCGCCAGTGCAGGCGCGGTATATGGATACCCATACGCCACCGATCCGGATCATTGTCCCAGGTAAGGTCTTTCGTAACGAGGCCACTGACGCAACCCATGAAGCACAATTTTACCAGTTTGAAGGGTTGTGTGTTGATATTGGGATCCACTTGGGGCATTTAAAAGGAGTGATTGAGTATTTTTTCAATGAGTTCTTTCCCGGTGAGATCAAAGTTCGTTTCCGGCCCAGCTTCTTTCCCTTTGTTGAACCGGGAGTTGAGATCGATCTGATGACACTCGAAGGGGAAGGGCCATTAGTGGGAAAGTGGCTCGAGGTAATGGGGGCGGGTATGGTACATCCCAATGTCTTGCGTGACTCGGGTATTGATCCAGAG
>SKZL01000352.1 GCA_007127395.1 Balneolaceae bacterium | reverse complement strand
ATTAAAATTAACTCTATATCTATTACCCGTCCTGAAGTGGAAGAGTTTTTTAATGAGATCCCCGAGGATTCACGCCCGATAATGCCTGAGCAGATCTCACTTTCTCAAATTGTGATCATACCGCAACCACTTGAGGATGCCAAAAATGAGGCCTACAGGAAAGCTTCTGCACTGCGAGATTCTGTCACAACATATGGAAGAGATTTTGAAGAGATAGCCCGATTATACAGTGAAGATGTATCAGCTCCCAGAGGTGGACTCATACCTATGATTGGACTCGATGAACTGGTATCCAACTACTCTGCTGCAGCGGCCGCACTTCAGCCCGGCGGCATTTCCGAAGTTGTAGAGACAAGATTCGGTTATCATGTGATCCGGCTCAACGAACGCTTGGGTGATCGTATCGAGACCAATCATATATTAATTAAGATCGATGAAAATCTGGTTGATGAAGACGCAGCAATTGATAAATTGAATGCAATCAGGGACAGTGTACTTCATCATGGTGCAAATTTTTCCGATATGGCACGAAAGTACTCCGAAGATGAAGAATCTAGCGTTTTTGGGGGTAGAATTTTGAATCCGCAAACCGGTCGAAGACTCCTGCAGATCGATCAGCTTGAACCGGCTCTTTATCGAATAGCACTGCTTCTGGATGAAGAGGGACAAATATCAGAACCACGCTCCTACAACCCTCCAAATCCAAATGTAAGTCGAGCTTTCAGAATTGTTCGCCTTGACAGGCATATTCCGGAACATGTAGCAAATCTGAAAGATGATTATGATCAGATCAGAGAGTTTGCACTTCAACAAAAAAGAACTGAAATCATGAGCCGATGGATCGATGAGCTGAGAGAAGAGATATATGTTGAGTTTAAAATACCGATCCCGGAAGGTATCGAATCTTCTGAAATTGATGATCCGATCACACTATAGAAACACTTTTAAATATGACCGCTACGATTCCAAAAGCACCTGAAGAAGCTGCCGCTTTCTTTAGTAAATCGGTTCAAAAAATTAAGGATCAGATTGGTAAGACAGTTGTTGGTCAACACGATGTTGTTGACCAGCTTTTGATCTCTCTATTTTCAAGAGGACATTGTGTTCTTGTTGGAGTGCCCGGCCTCGCCAAAACATTACTAATTCAAACACTTGCCAATACACTGAATCTCTCATTTAACAGAATTCAGTTTACACCGGATTTGATGCCGGGGGATATTACAGGAACAGAAGTGATTGAAGTGGATAAAGAGACAGGCAAAAAGAATTTCAGGTTTATAAAGGGGCCTGTTTTTTCCAATATTGTATTGGCTGATGAGATCAACAGAACTCCTCCAAAAACACAGGCCGCCCTGCTCGAGGGTATGCAGGAGTATAGTGTAACTGCATCCGGCCAAACGTTTCAGCTGGATCGCCCTTTCTTTGTTTTGGCTACTCAAAATCCCATTGAACAGGAGGGCACCTATCCCCTTCCTGAAGCGCAATTGGATCGTTTTATGTTCAACATCTGGCTTGATTACCCCTCATTGGAAGATGAAAAAACCATTGTTAATCAAACCACTTCACCCAGAGATGTCAAGATTGAATCAATTCTTGATAAAGAGCAAATAATTGAATTGCAGAATATGGTCAGAGATGTACCGCTACCCGAACATGTATTGCATAAAACCGTTACTCTCATCAATCAAACCAGGCCAAACAGTGAGCACTCACCCGATTTTGTAAACAGATATCTCAGTTGGGGAGCAGGCCCCAGAGCATCTCAATACCTTGTTTTGGGAGCCAAAACAAGAGCACTTTCACAGGGGCGTTTCAATGTTGATATGGAAGATATTGAAGCACTTGCCATTCCCGTACTGAGACATCGAATCGTCACAAACTATACAGCAGAAGCAGAGGGTTTATCAACCGTTGATATCATTCAGAAACTGCTGAAAAAACTGTAAGAATAGCAAAATAATGGTCAGTCTATTTATAAACGGTTTCAGCCCGGTGTTACCGATACTGATCATATTCATTACTCTGTTTTTCTCACTCTTTGTTGCCTGGTGGAGTTACCAATATCTGCAACAGATTGAAAAACGTAAAAAGTTAGCACTGATTACTTTACGGGCTCTTTCTCTTTTCATATTGATTCTGATGTTGCTGAATCCATTTATTATCTCGGAATCAGAAACAACACAACAACCATCTGTGGCGGTCTATTATGATAATAGCCAAAGCCTGGGGGTTGTCAGAGGCAACTATGACGGGATCGATCACTATAGAAGCTATATTGATCAATTCAGAGTGGAAAGAGATGACTCTTTTCAATACTCAGAATATCTTTTTGGTGATGAAATATCAGAATCAATTGATCTCAGTCTTACCGACACCAGAACCAACATCAACTCAATTTTTGAGCACCTTAGGGAAAGAGAGAATAGATATACTGCAGCCATACTATTCTCAGATGGAATAGTTACACAGGGCAGGAATCCACTTTTTTCGGCACAAAATCTGACTATTCCGGTCATAACAATACCTTTGGGTGACACATCAAGTGTCAAAGATGTGGCAATCGCCAATGTTGATTATTCATCTTCTGTCTATTCTTTTACAAATCAGAGCATACAAATTGAGATACAACAAGAGGGTTATGAAGGAGAACGCGCGGACATACAAATTTTCAAGGATGGTGAGTTGATAGAGAATATCAGCATGGAATTTCACTCTTCAACAAGTTCTCAGGTGGTAGATCTTATTGAGGAGTATAATGAACCGGGATTTCACCAATATGAAATCAATATACCTCCTCTCCCCGATGAGTATACCACTCAAAACAACAGAACTACATTCTCGGTTGAGGTGTTGGATGACAAAACGCAAATTCTATCCATAGCTCTTGAAATTCACCCTGATGTCAGTTCATTCAGAAGGGTCATTGCAACAGACCAGCAAAATGAGTTATCAACAACACTACTACTTCAAAATGGTCGATTTATTGGAGTGAATCCATTTGAAACAGATTCAGAACATGACCTGATTCT
>SKZL01000240.1 GCA_007127395.1 Balneolaceae bacterium | reverse complement strand
TCATGTTGAAAATGACCCCGGCCAGTATCACAATTGTTCGCTGCCAAACGGGGCGACTCCTGAACTCATCCGGTTTCACCTCCTGATCAATGAAACTGTCATCCATTGATTCATCGATCATACCTGCGATCTGGACATACCCGCCAAGCGGTGTAGCACCAATCACATATTCAGTTTCACCAAATTTTTTCCCAAAGATCTTTGGAGGGAAACCGATTGAGAACTTATCGACTCGCATCTTAAAATATTTGGCGGCCAAAAAGTGTCCCAATTCATGAATCGTAACAAGTATAAAAATTGCTGCAATAAAAATCAGAATAGTACTCGATATGCTTATAATCCAATCCATATTTTACTTTAAAAGGGTGTTTGCAAACCTGCGTGTCTCTTCATCAATAGTTAACAACGCTTCCGGTCCGGATAACTTATCTCCTGCAATAGTTTCAAGTGAAGTTTCAATAATTTTTGCTATGTCAATATAACGAATTTCCTTTTTCAAAAACCTTTCAACTGCAATTTCATTGGCTGCATTCAATATCGCCGGTGCAAATCCCCCCTCTTTTGCCGCTTCTATGGCCAGTTTTAGACATGGAAAACGGAGAAGATCAACCGGTGAAAATTCCAACTGATAACGATTTCTGTAATCGAGTGTTTCATTTGGATAGTCCACTCTCTCTGGGTATGTGAGTGCATAAAGAATGGGTACTTTCATATCCGGCGGACCCATCTGCGCTTTTGACGATCCATCGATGAATTCCACAATTGAATGTATGATACTCTGTGGATGTATAACCGGCACGATCTTATCGACATCCAGGCCAAAAAACCATTTCGCTTCAATAATCTCAAGACCTTTATTCATCATCGTTGAAGAATCGATCGTGATTTTAGCTCCCATATTCCAGTTGGGATGTTTTAAAGCGCTCTCAACCGTCACCGTCTCCATCTGCTTCAGCGTGTAATCCTTAAATGGCCCGCCACTTGCAGTGATTATGATTCTGCTGATATCCTGATGATTCTCTCCGGTCAGGCATTGTAACATTGCAGAGTGCTCTGAATCAACCGGGATCAATTTTCCCTGTTTAAATGCATCTATTTTGGATAGCAATTCACCTCCTACCACCAGCGACTCTTTGTTGGCGAGCGCCACCTTCTTATCTCGTTTCAGTGCATGATATGTCGACATAAAGCCCGCAAAACCGACCAGGCTATTTAAAAGAAGGTCATATTCACCCGAAACCGCATAATCTTCCAGTGATTCTTTTCCGAAAAGAATTTCAGAGGGCTTGTAGCTTAGCAAGCGTTCAAATTCTGTACGATGATCCGGGTTCACCAATACAATCGTCTCAGGCTTGAACCGGTTTGCCTGAATTGCCAAGAGTCGGTAGTTATTGAAAGCGGATAATGCTGATATTTCAAAGCGATCCGAATACTCCTTCAGGATCTCAAGTGCCTGTGTACCTATGGATCCTGTTGACCCTAATATTGCTAATTTTTCTTTAGACAAAACCGCTCTTTAACTCATTTATATTTCTGATCGATATCGATGATATCTTAACCTGTTAACCTTATGACTCCTAACATCCTTCCCGCTTTGTAACGTTCTCTTCTGAAGGAATAAAAGCGATCATCACGAATCGTACAATAAGGAGAACATTCAATATTCTGATCCTGAATGCCATTGTCAATGAGTTGACTCCTTAGATATTCTTTCAAATCAATGTGAGGTTTTTCATATGATACTCTATCACAATATTCAGAAGGAAATTCAGATGCAACCTCATTTCCTACTTCAAAACTCTCAACAGAAATGCATGGAGAAATGTAGACTTTTAGTGATGCAAGTTCTCCTCCCTCTTGAACCATTTTTGCAATTCCTTTTGGTACAATTCCTTTTAATGCTCCTCTCCAGCCTGCGTGAAATGCTCCGGCAACGGCACGATTCGGATCTGAGTCTGCTACCAGAACTGCAGCACAATCAGCCACTTGTATAGCAAGTATCAAACCATTTTTTGTGGTAATCATCCCATCCGTCTGATCACTGACACCGGGCTTTTGAACAATCTTGATATTGTCCCCATGTACTTGTCTTGCAATCGACAAGTTTTTTGAGTTCAGGCCAATGTTGTTAAAAAAAGTGGTGTAGTTCTTCTCTACCTCTTGTTCAGCAGCAGTGCTGTTGAGGCCAAAATTGAGTCCCGGTATGGACTGTTTCATTTTCCTAAGTACCTCAGCATCCCGATTGGCCTCCGTAAAAAAACAATCGACATGTGGAATATTTGCAAATATTTGAGGCCTTATCACCCGAAACTTCATCTTTTAAAATAGTCTAATAATACCTGTTTAACTTTATCGTAGGGAAAGGTTTTCCCTGTCCATAACTCAAAGGATCTGCTGCCCTGCCAAATCAACATCTCTATCCCATTCAATGCTATTCCACCATGTTCTTCAGATAGATTTAAAAACCTGGTTTGCAATGGATTATATACCAGATCATAACAAATCTTATCTTTCAGATGAAAACCTTCATGAGCAGGTACTGGACAGCTGTTGATATCAGGCGACATCCCCAGAGGTGTTGAGTTTACAATCACTACAGCATCCTCTGCAAAAGCACTCCAGTTTGAATAGCCTGCCATCCGAATTGTTATTCCGGAATCAGATAGACGATTTCTTTTTACTTCAGGTGTTCTGGATATAACTGTAATATCGCTGATACCACACTGAATAAGTCCTGTTATCACAGCTTTACTCGCACCGCCCGACCCGAATACAATTGCGCTTCCATCTTCCATCTGATCCTGATAACCATCAAGTGGTTTCATAAAGCCATAAAGGTCTGTATTGTAGCCTTTTATCAAACCGTCTTCCTTACAAATAGTGTTGATGACCCCCATATTCGAGGATACAGAGTCTGTATCATCAACAGCATCATAGAATGTCTCTTTATAGGGAATGGTTACATTTGCACCACAAAATGTGTCTCTGTTACACCATGACAGAAATGTTGTGATATCATCCGGTGAGAGATC
>SKZL01000014.1 GCA_007127395.1 Balneolaceae bacterium | reverse complement strand
TGAAATATCCGGACAATAACGATTCAGACCTGAGGATCAGAGATTTTATCCGACAAAAACCAACGGCAGAAAAGTCTATGATCGATTTGATCTCTTTTCCAACCGATCAGGGAGTGATCATCAATAACGGGCGACCCGGAAGCGCACTGGCGCCGGAGTTGGTCCGGGCGAGGTTTTTTAACCTGACTCCAAGTCCGGTTCACTTTGAAGCACACACCACCCTATTGAAGCGTGTTTCCGATCAGGGGATTGTACCCTGTGAAAATGATTTGGCATCAGATCAGGCTCTTATTGGGTCTAGAGTCTCACTGAGTCTGCAAAATGGGGCCATACCGGTTATAATTGGCGGCGGACACGAAACAGCTTATGGCCATTTTTTGGGTTATGTTGATGCCGGTAAACCGGTTACGATCTTCAATATTGATGCTCATACGGATGTTCGCCATCTGAAGGGTGGCAAACCTCACTCCGGCTCTCCATTCAGACAAGCTATTGAGCACTCATCCGGAGTTTGCCGCGGTTATCATGTATTTGGGCTGAATCCCACCAGTGTGGCTATTAAACACGATGAGTTTGTTCGGGAACACGGTTCTGCCCATTATACTGATGAATTTGACTTGAACTGTGTTCTTGAGACCGTTCTGGGTTGTGACACCGATGTAATGATCACAATGGACATGGATGCTGTGGATCAGTCACAGGCTCCCGGTGTGAGTGCCCCGAATGCGAACGGAATGAGTACCAAAACCTGGCTTAAAACGGCATTTGAACTGGGGAAAATTGGCAAGATAACCTCATTTGACCTGTGTGAAGTAAACCCGGTTTACGATAAAGATGGAAAGACTGTACGCCTGGCAGCTATGACAATCTGGTATTTTCTATTGGGTGTTGCTTTGAGATGATATGGGAGTGAAAAGTGAAAAGATAGAAGTGAAAAGCTGGAGCGGGAGCGACAGTCCCGACACTTTAGGAGTGAAAAGTGTAGGCAGAAGATAGGTGTGGATGTTAAGGGGGCAGGCGGGAGCGACAGTCCCGACTGCAAAGTTCAGGGCTCAGGGTGCAGGTTGGAGCGCAGCGACAATCCCGAGACTTCGGGGGTACAAGATGTTTGAACCGGAGACGAAGGACCGGGGACTGTAGTCTCAGACGTAACACTGAGAAAGGTTTCCCACTTCAAAAATCACTAATCGACATTCTGCGATCTGAGATCAAAAAAATAACCCCTACCGGGTATCAGCCGATAGAGGTTAATCAAGAGAGATTCTTAAAAAAATGTTTCGAGCAGTAAGTGAATCGGGAGGGGCTCGAACCCTCGACCCGCGGCTTAAAAGGCCGCTGCTCTACCAACTGAGCTACCGATTCATAGAGCATTTTTTCAAAGACTTTCAAGATAAGGTTTTTTCTGATTGAAAATCAAACTGCGAACCGCTCTAATTGTATAAAAAAACATTCGGTATTAATCTCAGCTGTATAGTATAATAATACAAAAAGATGAACAACTTGTTCAATCTAACTATCTTGTTTTCATAAACGTTCAACTACAATTCAGAAAATCAGTTTTATGGCAACCATTTTCACTAAAATCATCCAGGGCGAGATTCCCTGTTACAAAATAGCTGAAAACAGTACTCATATCGCATTTCTGGATATCAATCCGATTGCGGCCGGACACACTCTGGTTGTGCCCAAAGAGGAGATCGATTATCTGTTTGATCTCTCTGATTCACTTCTTGCAGATAGTATGTTTTTTGCAAAGCAGGTAGCTTTGGCGATCGACAAGACTCTGAAGCCCATTCGAACGGGCCTGATTGTAGAGGGATTGGAAGTTCCGCATGCACATATCCATCTGGTGCCAATTTATGATGAGAGGCAAAATGTATCTCTCAGAAATAAAGTGGAGATCTCCAAAGAGAAGATGGCGGAGCTTGCTGAAACCATCTCAGCTGAGGTTAAATTATGAAAATCCTGATCCTGAACGGGCCCAATCTAAACCTGCTGGGTGAGCGTGATCGCACCACATATGGATCACTCACTCTGTCTGAGATTGAAAAGAGTTTAATCAAACGATTTCCGGACATTGAGTTTACATTCGTACAGAGCAATCATGAAGGAAAGCTGATCGATGCGATTCATTCTGCCAGAACGGGAGGAACGGATGCCCTTGTAGCAAACTGGGGCGGATTCACGCACTCATCCGTAGCTATACATGATGCACTGGAACTTCTGAATATCCCAAAAGTAGAAGTTCATATCTCAAACATTCACGCCCGTGAAGAGTTCAGGGAACACTCGATCACCGGCCGTGCGATGAACGGAATCATAACCGGCTTTGGGCTCAACAGTTATCATCTGGGGGTATTGGCCGCCAAAAGCTTGTTGGAACAATGAAAAGGGCTCTATCACCCGCCCACTATCTGATCACTTTTGAATAAGTTACGAGAACTTCTTTCTGATACAATGATCTACGGGATCAGCAGTGTAGTTGCCCGGTTTATCGGGTACCTTCTGGTTCCATTATATACTGATGTTTTTAATCCGGCCAGATACGGTGTTATCACATTGGTATACGCTTCCATTGCTTTTCTGAATGTACTATTCACCTTTGGAATGGAGTCTGCCTATCTCAGGTACGCTGAAAATCGTAAAGAGGCAGCCAATATTTTTAAGACACTTCAGTTGGCATTGCTCGGTTTTTCAACTCTATTGTGTGGCATTTTATGGCTCGCCATGCCTTCGCTCCTGCCAATCTTCAACCTGGATTCAGGCAGTTCAAGCATCTATCTGATGATGCTTGGGATTCTCTGGTTCGATACACTCGCTATTGTACCAATGGCTGAATTGAGGCTAGTGAGACGCTCCTATCTTTTTGCCACTTTGAGAACGATGCATGTCATCATTAATCTGACTCTTAATTTCTACCTGATACTTGGCTTAAATTTTGGAATCGAAGCCGTTTTTATTGCCAATTTAATCGCGTCGATGCTGACGACCCTGATCGTCTGGGCATTCACTTCTGACCTTTTAAAAGGGCACTGGAAATC
>SKZL01000264.1 GCA_007127395.1 Balneolaceae bacterium | reverse complement strand
CCCTACTACTACAACGGGAGCTTAGCCACCGGATTAAAGATCCATTTCAATCCGGTCCAATAACTGTTTGGACCGGTCAGAAACTAAAAAGCCGCTGTCAATCAACAGCGGCTTTTTATTTAACATTGTATCACATTACCTATCCGGCCTCCCACTTCACAGATCACTATTCGTCATTCTCCGATCTGACTTCTCCAACTATCCCGTGCTTTGCATTGCGGCTGACACACCATTGATACTCAAAAAGAGAGCCAATTTCAGTTCGCGTAGATCCTCTTCATCTTCTGCACCGCTCCAGCGATTAAGCAATTCCACCTGCATCACATTTAATGGATAGGTGAACACATTCCGGAATGCGATGGAATTTTGGATCACTTTACGCATATCCAGAATCTCCTCCTGTTGTGTTATCTCTAATATGAGTTTTCGGGTCTTAATATAATCTTCCATAATCTTATTATGCATTTTATCCGATCCTCGACGTGTATAGAGCTCGGTTGTCATAACATGAGTACGTGCCAATTCTCTCTGTGCGTTATCTACAATACTGCCGAAAAAACTCCACTCTTCATACCACTCTTTCATCTTCTCCATCAAATCAGGATTCTCCGCTACCATCGCTTCCAGTGCTGATCCAAGACCAAACCACCCCGGAACGTTATACCTCACCTGAGTCCAGCCAAACACCCACGGAATCGCTCTCAGATTAGCAAACTGCAAGCCCTTTTTACCCCCTCGTGAGACGGGCCTGGACGCGATCGGCAGGTTACCGATATGCTCAACCGGTGTGATTGTTTTAAACCAATCCCAAAAATCTTCATCGTCGATCAGTTTTCGGTAAGCTTGCATTGATCCCTCAGCAATCCTGTCCATTATTTCTACGGTATCATCCCCTTCCTGAATCGGTTTCTGCCCTTCCCCGGCTGTTACACGAACCACTGCATTCACCACCTGTTCCAGATGGCGCCGGGTGATCTCCGGAAGCGAATATCGGAAAGAGATAATCTCACCCTGTTCGGTAAACCTCATACGCCCATTGTTACTGATTGATGGGAGAGCCAGTATCGCACGATTGGAACGGCCTCCCCCACGGCCTACTGTCCCGCCACGGCCATGAAAAAGCCTGAAATCAATATCTTTCTCACGCAAAACCCTGCCCAGCTCAATCTGCCCTTTTTGCAGAGCCCAGTTAGCCATCCAATAACCGCCATCCTTATTGCTGTCGGAATATCCCAGCATCACCTCCTGAAAATTATTTCTCGCCTTCACCTGCAAGCTGTAAATCGGGTTTTCCAGGATATCCCCCATCAATCCGGCACTGATATCAAGATCTTCAATCGTCTCAAATAGAGGAACAATATCAATTTTACTCTCCACATTACCATTCTCGAACCACCACAATCCGGCCTCTTTTGCAAGAATCACGACTTCCAGCATATCACTTACACCGTGTGTCATACTTATGATATAGCTTCCGAATGCATGTTCATCCAGTTTCAGGATGGTATTGATCAGGTTGAACACATTCAAAAGCTCTAAGGTAGGTTTGCCCAGACGCGCATGTTTCGGTGCCAAAGGCCTTGGATTACGAAGTTCCTGCATCAACACATTCACTTTCTCATCTTCACTCAATTTCAGATAATCGTCACTCACATTTGCTGCTGAGAGCAGTTCTGCAACTGCTTGCTCATGAACGCCGCTATGTTGGCGTATATCAAGTGCTGCCAGATGAAAACCAAACGTGTTGGCACGGATCTTTAAATCATTAAACTCACCGAAACGTGCTACATCTTCTAATCCGTTATCAATCAGCGAATCGGTAATCATATCCAGATCCCGGATAAAATCAGCCGGAGTATACTCCTGTGCTGTTCTCAGTACTCGTGCCTCACTCCCTTTCAGATCGGCCAGCATCTGGCGCATCCGGTGCATGATGTGAGTTAGCTTTCGGCGATACGGCTCATTTTTGTAATGACGTTTATATTGTGTACTCAAGGGAACCTCCTGCTCATCTTTCTTAAGCGACTTGAGAAGCGGCTCCGATACATTCACCAGGTTTTGTGAAATAGAGAGATAACGCCGGATTTTCTCCAGATCCTGCAGATATAATTTCAGAGCAGCACTTCGGTGCTCAAGCAGCGTGTTCCAGGTTACGTCACGAGTTACATTAGGATTTCCATCCCTGTCGCTCCCGATCCAAGACCGGTATTTCATCAATATCGGCAGGTCCGGCACTTTACCATATTGCTGTGAAAACCCGGATCGTATCTCATCATATAATCTGGGAATCGTTCGCCAGATAGAGTTTGTAAAATAGAAAAGTCCGTTCTCCACCTCATCCTCAACAGTGAGCCTCTCAGACCGCACTTCATCTGTGGAAATAAGCAGCGCAATCTCATTGACGATCTGACGCAATTTGGCTTCCTTCTCATTCGGTGTGAAGTCATCTTTTTCCAGCTCATCAATCATATCGGTGATATTCTCCTGCTTATGAAGAATACTACGACGGCGTGCCTCGGTCGGGTGAGCCGTTATGGTGGGCTGAATATCCAGTTTTTTGAATATTTCCAGTGCATCATCATAGCTATACCCGTTCTTTTTGAAAAATTTGAGCGCATCAGCGATGCTTTCCGGCCGTGGATTCTCGATATCAATTTTTTTGGCGCGTTCACGGTTGATCCGGATGATCTCATGCTGTTCCAGCGAGTTGACCAGATGAAAAAAGATGGTGGTCAAACGAAGCAGATTTCGAATCTCCTGTATGCTCATCTGTGAAATACGTTCACAAAGCTGTTCATTTGCATCACCTGAATCACTGCTAAATGCTTTGGCCGTCAGTAATGGTAATTCCGATGAAAGTGATTGCAATGTATGTTCACCCCTCTTCACCAGGTACTCCTCCAGGAGTCCTGTGAGAGAGATCAGATTTTTACGAAGCGGAACACTGATCTCTGCCTCTTCCGCGTAATGTTGTATGGTCTCTTTCCAGGTCATCTTTATATTCATTTATTCAAAAGGTGTATAGATAGACAATCTAACGGTTAAAATCATCCTG
>SKZL01000057.1 GCA_007127395.1 Balneolaceae bacterium | reverse complement strand
GGCTTACAAGGCCCTTCCTCATGATGATGAATCTTACAAGAATAGCCTGGACTTGAAAGCCTTGCACGGAGAGAAAGGATACGGAACGCTTGAACGCACTTCTGCCCGTCCAACTCTCGATGTGAACGGATTATGGAGTGGGTATCAGGGAGAAGGTGCCAAAACGGTACGGCCGGCGAAAGCAGGTGCCAAAATCAGTATGAGGTCGGTTCCGGATCAGGACCCCAATAAGATTGCAGAACTGTTTAAGAAGTATGTAAAAAAGATAGCTCCAGAAACCGTCGATGTGGAGGTAGAGGCACATCATGGAGGCTACCCGGTAGTGATCGATCTGGAATTTTATGGCTTGAAAGCGGCCGCCAAAGCCTTTGGGGATATCTTTGAAAAAGAGGCACTCTTTACCCGCGAAGGGGGATCCATTCCGATTGTGGCCGACTTTCAGAAAGTGCTTGGCGTGAACTCCATTTTGATGGGCTTTGGCCTCACCAAAGATGCACTCCACTCGCCGAACGAGAGTTTTTCCCTGAGGGATTTCCATCGCGGAATCAAAACCTCTGCCCGGTTTTTTGAGATTTTGAATGATTTTGTGAAAGAGTGAGCTTATCGAAGGATCATATCTGACAATAAATTCTGAAAACAAAATAACACCAGTGAGTAAAAATAATTTGTAACGTCTCGTTGGTTGATGCATCTTTAGAGGGAGCGTAATAAAACCCTGATCAAGAATGTCAGATGTAGACTTGGAAATAGGAGAAAACCAATCACGGTTCAAACGGTTGCGGAAGCCGGTTCTTAACCAAAGAGTAGCGGGTGTTGCGGCATGGTTCATCCTCCTTGTCTCCATATCTCAAGCCCTCACCGCTCAGGATGCCAAACCCGATTCAGCAGCCGTTGCTACTGCGGCGGAAGTGGAGTGGCAAACCGAGCAAATTACAGAGGGTATCATCTGGAAAAAATATCAGGGAGATGAGCTCTACAATGCAAGGCTGAGTATCAATCTGATTGAAGTGGATCTCCGGAGCTCAGATTTCATGCTGAAGCTCGCCTATTCTGATACAGGATTGATCAACACAAGTGATTTTGCAAAGTTGAATGAAGCGATTGCAGCCGTCAACGGCTCATTTTTTGATATGGAGAGAGGCTTGCCGGTTGTCTACATCAAAGCAGAGGGCGAAACGATTTCAAGAGGAGCACCCGGTCGCAATGTATATACAGAAAATGGCGGTATAGGCTGGAACACGGAAGAGCTGCCTGTCATCGTTTCAAGGCCGGAAAACGGATGGGCGAGTTCAGCTTATCAAAATATACTCGCATCCGGACCTATGCTGATTCATGATAAACAGACCAAAGAGTTTAACAACGATCCTTTTCATCAAAACAGACATCCCAGAACCGGAGTGGCAATTACGGCTGATCAGAAAATGTTGTTGGTAACGGTTGACGGAAGGTCCTTTCAGTCGTACGGCCTCACCATACCGGAACTGGCCAGGTTTTTTTCAGAATTGGGCGCCACCGATGCACTTAATTTGGATGGAGGCGGATCAACAGTGATGTGGATTGATGATAAGGTTGATAACGGAGGGGTTGTCAGCTACCCGAGCGGTAATTTTGAATTTGACCACGAAGGCGAGAGAGCGGTTTCGACGGCATTGTTAATATTGAAGAAAAAGCAATAAGGGGACTCTATCATATACGTTTTTTGATGGAGAATCTGTAAGCATGGTGTACTGATTTTGTATGAATCACCTGATTTTGATGTCTGTCTATTTTATATTTCAACCATGGGCATAAAAAACTACCCATCAATATAGATCAAGAGATCCGGAATAAAAATCACCGTGATTACATTAACCCGGCCTTGTCTCCTCTCATTTTAAACAGAATTCAGCTCATTGGCTGTTATAAACTGTAATTTAAAAAGGAGGCAAGATGATCAAACAGCTCGCAAAAATAGTACTGACTTTTTTTCTTCTGATTTTGATGCCGGTTACACTCTTTTCACAGGACGTTGTTGATGTTCTGGACATCTACGAAGAGAGCCGTGTGATCCACGATGACAATATAGGTTATGAGGTCTATCCGGTGGCATTGAACGATTCCACTTTGAATGAACTGGATGGTTATCTGCGGCGTCAATTTGCGATTGCTCCGGAGGGACGCTCACCGCTGGAGATTATTCGGAATTATGAAAATGCCATCATCTCAAAAGGAGGTGAGATACTTTTCAATACAAGAGATCCCGACAATGTGATCATTGAAGATGCCGATCTGCATGATCATTTCAATATGAATCGAATCGGGCACACCCGAAATTATGAATATATGCGTATTCGTCATGTAGGCCATGATGAGTATCTCTCCGGCCGAATTCCAATGCCTGATGTGGATGTATATATCGCCCTGATGTCGGGCCGTGTCGAAAATAGGTCGGTGTTTGAACTGGTGACCCTTCATGCCATCCCTATGGAAATGGGAATGGTGACGATGGATCTACTCTATGACGGTTTGTCCCACCGTGGACGAGTAGCTGTTTATGATATCTATTTTGAGACCGGTGAATCGGTGGTTAAGGAGGAGTCGTCGGATGCCCTGGAGGTCATTGCACAATATCTGAATGAAAATCCCGACGATCTCTATCTGGTGGTTGGGCATACTGACAATGTGGGTGATTATCTGATGAATCTTGAACTGTCTGAGCAGCGGGCCAATTCGGTTGCTAAGCTGTTGATCTCAGAATATGGTGTCGAAGAAAGTCAAATCATGCCAGTAGGTGTAGGTCCGGCAGCACCGGTTTTGAGCAATGATACCGAAGGAGGCCGTGCCCGAAATCGAAGGGTGGAGATTGTGGAGATGTGAGGTTCAGGGGGTTCAGGTTGAGGAACAGAGCCGATCCTGACATTTCGAGAGTGCAGGCTGGTCTGATGGTATAACTATTCCATGGTTTGGTGATAATCTGGAAATGGGAAGAGGTATATCTATAAACAGTTACACGTTTGAGAGGAGTTTTGTTTGATGTAACTCCTACTAATATACAAGGAAAAGGTCATCCCAAACAAAAGAGATT
>SKZL01000337.1 GCA_007127395.1 Balneolaceae bacterium | reverse complement strand
CTTTGCCTGTTTCAGAGAGATTTTTATCGGTATGGTGCATCAACCCATTCACAAGTGTACCCGACCAGTTACCAAAAGCAGGATGAACCACCATCCTCGCAGGCTTATTTACAACCAACAGATCATCATCTTCATAGACAATGTCCAAATCCATTTTTTCAGGTTTGGCTTTGGGAGGGGGAGGTTTCGGAATCGATATATCAATTTTGTCACCCGGCTGCATTATATAGGAGACCTTTTCAGCGGACCCGTTTACCAGAACATGCCCATCCTTGATTGCTTTCTGCACTTTATTCCGGGTGGCATTCTGAATAAATGATGTAATGTATTTATCCAAACGCACCTCCGTGTGCTGGCCTTCAGGAACCTCAAGAGTGTATTCTGTTTTATCCGGGTTGTCTTTTTCAATCAGCATCTGTTGCCTGTTTTGGGTCAAAAATATGAATAAATGATCTTCTGAAAATTTTTTTGAAAAATTCTGTAAGGATTTTGGTTTTTCCGGTTCATACATACAGACTGCTCTGAATGAGTAAGTCGGTACGATAGATTAAAAGTGAATCAAGAGCACTTGGAGCCGCAGCAGCACTTAGCTGTTAGCGGCTCTCTTTTTTAAGAACCGTTACAGACGATTAATGTGCTGAGATTTTTTGCCTCAATTTCATTTCGGTTTTATAGAGTTCCCCGTTCCTGATCAGCTCAATATACATAAGATCTCCCTCATCATAATCAGCCAATAATGCCCAGGCGTGCATTTCGCTGATCACTCTTTCATTGCCGATACTAACGATGATATCTCCCGGCATCACCCCGCTCTCATATGCAGGGCCGCTTTTATTTACCCCGGTCACCAACAGTCCCCGTACATAAGGCAGGCTGTACCGGTAGATCAGTTGCTCTGTCATAGAGATAAATTCCATCCCGGTATCATAATCCAGGAGCACCACCCCGCCGGTAAGAAGCTGTGAAACGATCCGGTCTACCCTGTTACTCGGTATGGCAAAACCAAGCCCCACAAACCCGGCACTTGTTCCGCCGGTATAGATAAATGTGTTCACTCCGATCAGTTTTCCCTCACTATTGAGTAGCGGTCCGCCTGAATTACCCCTGTTAATGGCTGCATCGGTTTGGATCATATCGATATAGATTCTGGGATTATTCGGATTTGCCTGAAAATCCCGATTGATGGCACTAACCACTCCCACCGTCACCGTGGGCATCCCATCATCAAACAGGCCAAACGGATTTCCGAGTGCTATCGCCCACTCACCCACCATGATTTCATCTGAATCACTAAGTTCGATGTAGTTAAAAATCTTATCCGATTGTATCTGAAGAAGTGCTATATCTGTAAGCTCATCACTTCCAATCAGTTTTGCCTCAAATGACTCCCCGTCTGTGGTGAACACCATTATCTCTGCGGTGTTACTGCCAATCACATGTTGGTTCGTTACTACCAGCCCATCTTCTGTGATGATAAATCCGGACCCCATGTTCGTACTGCCTCTTTGAGGTTCACCAAAAAAGAACCTGATAATCTCCTCTTCAAAAGTTTCGAATCTTCGAACCTGCTCCGTTGCCATCACACTTACAACCGAACTGCTTGCTTTTTCAACAGCTCTTGTAATCGCATTTGACCTGCTTTCACTAATAAGCTCCGTTAAATCGGCGATCTCATCCGCCTCATCATTTTTCGAATGGCTATCATTATCACTATTCAAATACTCCACATACGCGGCAGAAAATGGCACCTCGTTCTCAGGGTTCGCTTCTGTCTCATTTCCATTCTGACAACTGATGATCAGAATGGATACCAGTACACTTCCTAAATATTTACAGTAGTAACTCACTTTATGATAACTGTTTTGACCCTTCTTCTATTACATCTTCAATCGCTTTTTCCAGTTGCCCCTGATGCCAGGCGCCGGCCGCTTTTTTGTGCCCACCGCCGCCAAAAACCCTCGCCCATCTGTTTACATCAATATCACTTCTTGACCTGAGGCTCATTCTGATACCATCTTCTCCGTGATCTTTCATAAAAACTGCAGCCTGTACACCGGAAATCTCAAGCGGATAGCTGACAAATCCATCACAATCATCAAATCCTGTCCCGGTCTCCTTTAACATCTCCCCAGTAACGCAGATCAATGCAATTTGATTATTCGCAAATAGTTGGATCGTCTCCAAAGCCCTGCTCAACAGCTTCAACTGTGCCAGAGAACGGTTGGAATAGAGAATCTCGATCACTTCATTGGGTTTGAAATCCCCTCTTCTAAGCAGGTCTGCAGTAATTTCTACAGTTTCCGGCGTAACACTGTCGAATTGGAGGGAGCCTGTATCTGTGATTATACCTGTATAGAGAGCTTTTGCGATACCACTGTCAATCATCTCCGGATCATCTTCTGCGAATAGCTTATAAACCAGTTCACATGTAGAAGATGCTTCAGGCACTGAAACCATCAGATCAAAAATATCATCCGGATCTGGATGATGATCCATCATGTATAGGGGTACTTTTTCGTTTTGCTCCTTGAACCACTTGTCAAACAACCCAAATCTGTGTGTGGCATTTCCATCCACAAGAACAATAAGGTCACACTCAGCCAAATCGGCAACCGTTGGAGTTTCAACCGCCAGCCCATTTTCACTCTCAATCAATCTTAAATTTTCTGGCACCGGATCGTCATTAAAAGCTCTGCAGTTGATGCCGTTTAATTCAAGCCACCTGCAGAGAGCAATTTGCGATCCGATACAATCCCCATCCGGACGAATATGGGAGATTACACCTACCTTTGTATATTTTTTGATCTCTTTTAAAAATTCACTGAACATTTTATCAATTTTCTTATCACTTTCTTTTTACAATGGTCAAAAATGGCGGTTCCTGAACTCGATATCAACCTGCAATTTAACTTTTAACGATGAAGATTCATCAATTGTCTCTCAAATTTAAATTATGAAAGCCCCTTCTGCTTCTTATCAACTAAACTCCTGTTTTTAAACTTCGCTATATTCCAACGATTCCTCAATCTTTTGATCTGAGTGTAACTTGAAATAACCTTCTGAT
>SKZL01000223.1 GCA_007127395.1 Balneolaceae bacterium | reverse complement strand
GGGATTACCACCGGAGCGGCGGTGATAACGGGAAAGAAACGGGCTGTTGTACGGTTGAATCCATGAATGATGCTCGTCATATTGCCGTGAAATACGGTTTCAAACATTTTATTGTGGATATAAGGGATGAGTTTGGGGACTGGGTCATTGATCGCTTTATCGAGGACTATACGCACGGAAGAACCCCAAATCCATGTGTTCTCTGTAATACACATATCAAATGGGCAGCACTTCTCAGAAGAGCAGATAATTTGGGTTGTGACTACATCGCGACAGGTCATTATGCCAATGTAAGAGAGGAGAATGGCCGGTATATCATTTCAAAAGGAAAAGATCATAGTAAGGATCAGTCATATGCGTTGTGGGGTGTTCAACAGAAACATCTGGAGAGAACCATTTTCCCGCTTGGTAAATATCATAAGACCGAAATAAGACAATTTGCGGAAGATTATGGGTTGTTGAATGTTGCAAATAAGCCGGATTCCTATGAAATCTGTTTCATTCCTGATAACAACTATCACCGTTTTCTGAAAGAGAGAGTTGAAGATCTGGAGGAGAGGGTGAGCGGTGGTGTTTTTGTGGATAAAGAGGGGAATATACTTGGTGAACATAAAGGATTTCCATTCTACACCATTGGCCAAAGGAGAGGTTTGCACCTGCCGATGGGCGAACCTGTATACGTGACTCATATCGATGCGATTAACAATGTGATTACCGTCGGTCCAAAAGAAGAGCTCATCAGTACCACATGCAGAGCAAAAGAGGTCAATTTTGTAAAATATGATTCTGTGCCCGGGGGTGAAATGGAAATCACCGGAAAAATCAGATATAATGATGATGGAGCGATCGGTGTGATACGTCAAAAATCTGATGATGAAGTAGAGGTTTTTTTTCCTGCTGGAAGGGAAGCAATTACACCCGGCCAGGCAATCGTCTGCTATGAGGGTGATGATATTGTGGCTGGGGGATGGATTCAAAAAGTAAATGTGAATCTGGACCAGGAAATAGAAATGGAGTTATGAAACAGGAATCATCAAAATAAGTATAAAGGACAGAATTAATATAACATCTCATAATCAAAATACTCTCTGCATGAAATTGATATCAATTTTTACTCTCTCTGTTTTGTTAAGTTTGGCCGCTCAGGTCGATTCTCTTTTTGCACAGTTTGAGGGAGAAGTTCGTTTTGAAATTACTGAACAACGCAGTGATGACCGGGAAGCAGAGAGAAGCGGGCTCAGAATGGCATTTGCAAATGACCGAATTTTTGTTGCTTCCGATGTGAGTATGAATGTGATGTCCGGATTGAGTACAAATGGTATTCTTGTCAGAAATGATCTGCAGGATTTTATACTGATGACCGGAAGCGGTGAAGGGCTGAAAGTAGCAAAGAGTGAACTGCAAAGTGTAGTAGGTTTGATTGATCGGGTTCAGGGGCCAGCTGTTGTTCAAACAGAGCCTTTTGCATGGGATCAGCGTGTGACAGAAACAGGCAGATCTCAACAGATTCAAGGATATACGGCTCATGAGTATCAGTTGACAGGAGATCGTGAGGGAGAGATTGTTTCGGTCTGGTTATCTGATCAGATTAAAATTAAGTGGGGTTTATTACAGGAGGTGTGGTATTCAATGGGTAAAACACGCTTTGAAAATGAAATCCCAATAGAAATTGTTATGAACAATACCAGTTTCCCTCTGCTTGTGGAAGTATCCCGGGATGGTCAGGTGGTTTTAAATGCCCGTGCGAGTATGATTTTGACCACCAACTTTGACCGTTCATTAACGGAAGTTCCCGCAGATACCAAGCTTCTTAGTTTTACAGATCTGATGATGAATTTCTTCCGGCAACAGAGATAAAAATTATTCATGATTCGTTCTCTGCCTCTATTTGTTATGTTTATCGTCTTCTCCTCGGGATGCACTCTATTTCGTACAACAGCTGAACCGGCAGAGCTGGATTATCCCGATCCGGATAGTGAAATCCTTGCCATTTTAGATCATTACAGACCGGGACTGGAAAGGATCATGGGTTATGAAATCGCTGTTGTCAGAGATACAATTCGATTTAATCAGCCGGAAGGGGCTTTGGGGAATATGGCTGCTGATGCATTGCGGTTTCGAGCTTCTATAGAGCTTGGCAAGTATATTCATGTCGGAATTGTAGGAGAAAGTTCTTTTCAGACATACTTTTTGCCCGGAATATTGACATTGGGTGACATCTATGAGTTTATGCCGTATGAGAACCATCTGGTTGTCCTGGAGTTGTCGGGCTACTCGCTTCTTCAGTTAATTCATCAGGTTGCAGAGATTGGAGGGGCTCCTGTTAGCGGCACACGTTTTTCCATTGATAACCAGAACCGTGCCCGTGGTTTGATTGTAAATTCAGAAGTGATTGATCCGGAACGGACATATCTGGTTGCCACAACAAACTGGATCGCCAACGGTGGCGACAGTTTCTCCGCTCTGTGGGATCCAATCAGCCGTACAGATCTTGAAGAGATCGGTATCAGAGAACTCTATGTAGATTTTTTTCGCGGCAGAGCTGAACTTTTTAATGAAACTGATGGCAGGATAAGAAGATGATCAGCAGAAAAGAGTTTATACGAAAAGCATCATTTTTTACGGCCGGCAGCCTGCTGCCACTTGGATTGGCTTCCGCAGCAACTATCAGGCGAAGCGGAGAGGATATCACCATACTATACACAAATGATACCCATGCACGGCTGGATCCATTTCCGGAGAATGCAAATCGTTTTGCAGGATTAGGCGGAATCGCCCAAAGAGCTGCCCTGGTGGAAAAGATCAGGGCTCAGCAGAAACATGTTTTGTTGCTTGATGCAGGGGATGTATTTCAGGGAACCCCATGGTTTGATGTCTACGGAGGGAAAGTGGACTTACGATTGATGAGTGAGATGAATTATGATGCAATGGCAGTAGGCAACCATGAGTTTGATCGAGGACCTGATGGATTTGCTGAAGCTGCATCAAAAGCCGGATTTCCAATTTTGGCAGCTAATTATATTGTTCGCAATACACCTTTGAACCCATTTGTCAGCCGTATGGTT
>SKZL01000118.1 GCA_007127395.1 Balneolaceae bacterium | reverse complement strand
TCTCCTCAGCCACACGCCCACCCAGCAGTGCACAGATTTTATCATCCAGCTCCTCAGTGGTCATCAAAAAACGATCCTCAAGAGGTGTCTGAAGTGTATATCCAAGTGCTGCAAAACCCCTCGGTACAATACTCACTTTCAAAACCGGATCTGTGTACTCCAGATACCAGCCCACGACGGCATGACCCGCCTCATGATAGGCCACAATCTTACGCTCATTCGGTGAAATCAGTTTGTTCTTCTTCTCCAAGCCGGCAACCACTCGCTCGATTGCATCCTGAAAATCTTCCATTTCAACCTGTTTCTTGTCACGCCGGGCCGCATAAAGAGCAGCTTCATTACAGAGGTTAGCCAGCTCCGCACCTGCAAAACCGGGGGTCTGTGAGGCCAGTACTTTCAGGTCAATATCTTTAGAAAGAATCAATTTTTTGGAGTGTACTTCCAGTACCTGCATACGTCCTTTCAGGTCCGGTTTATCGATCATAATCTGCCTGTCGAAACGGCCCGGTCTCAGAAGCGCAGAATCCAGGATATCCGGACGGTTGGTAGCGGCCATGATGATCACACCCTTGTCAGAGTTGAACCCATCCATCTCACTCAAAAGCTGGTTCAGTGTATTTTCACGTTCATCGTTGGAACTCATCTGCATCCCACGGCCCCGTGTACGGCCAATCGAATCGATCTCATCGATAAAGATGATACAAGGAGCTTTCTCTTTCGCCTGCTTGAACAGATCGCGAACCCTTGCGGCTCCCACACCCACAAACATCTCCACAAAATCAGAACCGCTCAATGAGAAAAATGGTACATCCGCCTCACCGGCCGTCGCTTTTGCAAGCAACGTTTTACCGGTACCCGGAGGGCCCACCAGGAGCACGCCTTTAGGAAGTGTCCCACCCAGTGTCGTAAATTTTTTCGGATTGCTCAGAAACTCAACCACCTCTTCTACTTCAGCTTTAGCCTCCTGTAATCCGGCCACATCCTTAAAAGAGACCTTACTCTCGGTCTGTTTATCATAGAGTGAAGCTTTATTCTTGCCAATATTCAGTACCTGCTGACCCGGGTTCATCCTTCTGAAGATAAAAATCCAGAAAGCGATGATCAGGGCGATCGGGATCAGCCAGATAAAGATACCGCTGAACCAATCTTCCTCAATCCGGACATCATAAACTACACCGTGCTCATCAAATAGAGCCCTGATTTCATCACCTTCAAGCATTGTGGTTGAAAACTTGCCTGAAGATGATGCTGTTCTGTCCCAACGGCTCTCAGAAGGCTCAGGCCGTTCAATAATACCATCTTCATACGCCTTCTCAGAATATACCCCTGTGATCTCCACATTATTGGTAATGGTGAGCTCCTCTACATAGCCCTCTGTAACGTATGTCAGAAATTCACTGTATTTGATTCTTTCAGATGGTTCTGTTGGAACAAAGAAGAAGTTGAAACTGATAAGTACCAGAAAAAGTGCAAAATAGATCCAATAGGAAAACCGGGGAGCTTTTTTACTCCCTTTTCCCTTGATATTTTTCTTGTTGTCAGATTTATTTTGTTTGTCCTGTTTTTTTGCCATTGAATCTAAAACTAATAGGGTTGTTATCTAATCTATAACCGTTTGAAAGGCGACAAATTGTATCCAAAAAAGTAGAACAAGATACGAAATTCAGAAGTTCTTTTTTTTACAGAAATATTTTCGGCAGAATAATTTAACAGATCTCACAACTTTTAAAGGTCGTATTCAGCTGTTTCTCCTTCACCGGTATTGATTCTCAATGTTTTGTTATCGGACGTAATTTTACCAATCACTGTAAAATCATCAAACGTCTTACGAAATTCTCCTGCGTCTGTTTCACTCATAGTGAAGAGGATTTCATAATCCTCTCCTCCATAAAAAGCGTATTTATCCACATCCTCTTTCATCTCGTCAGCCACATGACGCGTGTCCAGAGAGACAGGAACGGCCGGTGAGTAAATTTCGGCACCGGTCCCGGAAGATGAAAGCAGTTGCTTCAAGTCGGCAAGCAATCCCTTGGAGAGATCGATCATGGATGATGGCTTTTTACCGGCCTCATTGAAGGCGTTAATCAAGTCCTGACGAGCCTGAGGCATCAACTGTCGTTTGACGACATACTCATACTCACTCAGGTCGGGCTGAAAATAGTGCCCTCCTTCACTCTCCTGCCACTCTTTCTTCTCTCTCATCAAGATACGAAGTCCGGCAAGGGCTGAGCCCAGGTCACCAGTCACACAAATCAGCTCCTCATTAAGGGCGCCTTTACGTTGAACAAGATCCTTTTCATCGGCTGAACCGGTTGCGGTCATCGATACAGCCAGGAGCTGGTGCGAGGCAGTTGTATCACCCCCGGCCAATTCGATCTGATGATCTTTGCATGCGGTCTCTACTCCATTAAAAAACTGTTCAATCATCTGGACGGAGATTTTATTGGGTATCGCAATGTTCACCAAGAGGCGCTGAGGCAGACTATTCATCGCATAGATATCACTGATGGTAGCCGATACCAGTTTATAACCCAGATGCTGAAACGGTGAGTAGGTGAGATCAAAATGGACACCCTCCAGAAACATTTCAGAAGTGATTGTGGAGAGTTTGCCTTTGGCACCGGATTTATAAACAGCTGCATCTTCACCGATCCCGTGAACAGTATCCTTCTGAGCCGTTCCGCGATAGTTTTTGATCTTATCAATCAGTGCCGGGAAACCGATCTCCTGTATTTCCTGAAATTCATCCATGGTTTTTTTATGATGATTTTATTTTTCACCCCGAAGTGTCGGGACTGTGGCTGCGCTCCAGCTTTTCACTTCTCTACTTCTCTACTTCTTCTGCGTGCTGTTCGCAGTCCCGACACCTCGGGGCCTTCTGACTAAAAAAAAAGGCAACTGTCCATGTTATGAACAGATGCCTTTAACAAAGTAGTAAAAGTATAACGGTTTTCCGTTACCTAAGAACTAAGCTTTATATCTGTCTTCTGGTTGAGTAGTTGATCCGAAGGGTACCGGCATGCCGCAGTTCCTGCTGCACATCCGTTATGATACCGAATTCAGAATCTCTGTCAAC
>SKZL01000232.1 GCA_007127395.1 Balneolaceae bacterium | reverse complement strand
CCATTCGGAACGCCTGACGAGGTTTACCGGGAAGCCAGGGAACGAATTGATATCTTTTTTGAAGATCAGACGGGGTTTGTGTTCAACAGTGTACATAATATTCAGAGTAACGTGCCGGTGGAGAATATACTTGCAATGTTCAAGGCGGTTGATGATGCGAGGAGAGGCTAGGCTGTAGTTGGCGCGTAACCAGAGTATTGTAGCCGTCGCGCTGTGCGCGACGTAGAGAAGCGTTGTTGGGATTGTAAACAGGAGCTTGTTTATGGATGTTAAAGTAAAATACCATCTGGCGTTTATCTGGCGTATTTGCCTGGTAGCAGCATTGGGTGGGCTTCTGTTCGGTTATGACTGGGTTGTGATTGGAGGGGCGAAACCCTTTTTTGTGAAATTCTTCGGACTGACCAGTGAGGCTATTATCGGCTGGGCAATGAGTAGTGCGCTGGTCGGGTGTCTGATCGGATCCGTTATATCTGGTATGGCCAGTGATAAGTACGGACGTAAGCGCCTGTTGATTCTGGCCGGGCTGCTGTTCGTTGTCTCGGCTATCGGGACGGGAATGGCCAACGCGTTTTCCGTATTTGTCTTCTATCGACTGCTGGGCGGGATAGGCATAGGTCTGGCATCGAATCTATCGCCCATGTACATTGCCGAAATATCGCCAGCTGAGATGCGCGGTAAATTTGTTTCCATCAATCAGCTGACGATTGTGATCGGGGTAGTTGCCGCCCAGGTTGTCAACTGGCTGATTGCCATGAATATGCCGAAAGGGTTCAGTGAAGAGCAGATTCTCGCGTCATGGTATGGCCAGACGGGGTGGCGCTGGATGTTTGCTGCTGAAGCTGTGCCGGCAACCTTCTTCTTTATCATGATGTTCTTTGTCCCTGAAAGCCCGCGCTGGCTGGTCAAGAACGCCAAAGATGAGGAGGCAAAGGATGTGCTGGCACGGATCGGTGGCACGGAATATGCCGATCTGGAAGTAACAGATATCAAGTCAACTCTGAAGAATGATGTCAGTAAGGTCAATTTCTCAGATTTGGTAGAGCCCAAAATGATGGGCGTGATTGTCATCGGTGTTCTGCTGGCGGCTCTGCAGCAATGGTGCGGTATAAATGTAATCTTCTATTATGCCGAGGATGTGTTCAAAGCGGCTGGATATGAGATCAGCGGACTGATGCTGAATATTGTATGGACGGGCTTGATAATGCTCGTGTTCACCTTTGTGGCAATCTTTACCGTTGATAGGGTCGGACGCAAGGTGTTGATGCTTGCTGGTTCTGCCGGGCTGACGGTAATCTATGCGGTTCTGGGTAGCTGTTACTATTTTAATATACAGGGCGCATTCATGCTGATTCTCGTACTGAGTGCGATTGCCTGCTATTCGTTCTCGCTGGCACCGGTCACCTGGGTGTTGCTTTCAGAACTATTCCCGAACAGGATCAGAGGTGCGGCAATGTCAATATCGGTATTTTCGCTATGGGCAACCTGCTGGGCACTTGCACAGTGGTTTCCTGCGATGAATAAGAATCTTGGGGCGCATGGCAGTTTCTGGATCTTTGGCGGCATCTGTTTTCTGGGCTTTATTTACATCTGGAAAGTATTGCCGGAAACAAAAAACAAGACGTTAGAAGAAATCGAGCGGGAATTGGTGGATTAATGTTTTGCTGTAGCGATCGAGTCGTTGTATTGTAAATTAACGGAGGTGTATTATGAATTGTCTAAAGAAAAAATCTCGTGAATTTGTGAATTATTCATGTTTGGCGTTAAGTACGGTAATGGTTTCAAGCCTGTCTGCGGCTTCGTCACCATCGCCGCGACAGACGATCTGTTTTAATCAGGACTGGCGTTTTCGTGCGGGGCACAGTGCTTTGCCTGGCCGTGTGCGGGTCGAGAATTGGCGCCATCAACTGATTGATCCGGCCAAGGGCGAAGCTGGTGATGTCAATGTACCGAGCGCTGACAGTAGTAGCGGTGAAGGCTGGCAGGAAGGCGGATTTATTCGTCGAGGGGAGGATACGTTAGGGAGGGAATGGGAGCAGGGTGGCAATTTAGGGCCCAGAGGTTCAACCTTCTATGCGTGGATCTGCAGCGAGATCCCAGGCGTTGTTGCGACGGAACCTACCTTGGAATTTGAATCGATCAATGGTATTGCGCACATCTATGTCAACGGCATCATGCTAAGGCGCTATGACAGTCGGAGGGAACTGTGTGTGGTGGATCTTGCCAAAGCGTGGAAGGATGAAGGGATCAATAGTATCGCAGTTTTGATCGAATCCAGAGACACCGGCGGGATAGCTGGTGCCGTTCACTTTTTAGACAAGGCGAATGTCGTCGTACCGGCAGATAATCCGATCAGCCCAGATTATGATGACAGCCAATGGCGGACAGTAGAGGTGCCGCATGATTATATCGTTGAGGGCCCCATCACGGAACTCACTTCGGACGGATACAAACGCGATTGGGGCTGGTATCGTAAGACATTTGCTGCCCCGGCGATGCAGAGCGGGAGCAGAGTCTGGCTGGAGTTTGACGGAGTGTATCGCATGGCGCGTTTCTGGCTGAACGGTCGCCATATTGGGGATCACCCTACAGGCTATATTATTTGCCGGCTCGATATCACTGACGCATTACAGCCGGGCGAGAACACGCTTGTCATTCAGTTGGATCCGAGAATGCAGCAGGGTTGGTGGTATGATGGTGCAGGCATTTACAGAGCTGTCCGCATGATTGTGGCACCTGCCGTTCATGTGGAACCCGACAGTGTCTTTGTGAAAGCAGAGATTCCGGATCCGGGCGATGGCGTGACGGCACCGGCTACCCTGACGGTTGAATCTTCGGTAAACAATACAACCAGTGAAACCATTGAAGCTGATATTGTGAATGAAGTTCTGGATTCCGAGGACAAGGTCGTCGCGAGAAGTCATCAAAAGCTTACATTGACGCAGGGAGAAACAGTCGATAATACGCAGGAGATTCAAATGCCTGCCGCGCAATTGTGGTCAACGGAACGGCCTGTGCTTTACCGGATGCGCACAACGGTTAAGGCGGACAACAAGGTTATTGATCAGACGCTGGTCAATTTTGG
>SKZL01000050.1 GCA_007127395.1 Balneolaceae bacterium | reverse complement strand
TTGGTTTCGGATGGTATTTCTGGGCATGGAGTGACGGTGAGGAGTATCACAATGTGGTGAATACGCATGATTACACATATAACGGCCCGGAAGATTTAACACCGGCAGGGCAGGTTTTGGTGAACGATCCTGAGCTTGGATTCAAACACATTGCAAGGTACGCAACTGGATTTTAAACTTTTATGTGAACTCTTGAATGAAATATCAAATTAAATATTAACGGAGATGCTAATCAGATTTCTTCTTTTACCAGTTATCATACTGTTCGTTTCATGCCAGAATGATGAGTTGCTCAACAATCAAGATCCGGTTAAAATAATCCTGGATACAGACATGGGCTCCGATGCTGATGATGCCGGGGCGTTGGCACTGCTGCATGTATATACTGAAGAAGGAAAAGCTGATATTCTGGGGGTAATTTACAGCTCAGGAAAAGTACCGTATGGAGCAGCTGTCAGTGAGGCAATCAATATTTATTACGGCCGGCCGGAGATTCCCGTGGGTGCCGATCATGAAGGAGAATTTGGTGATCCGGTTGATAAAATGAGTGCCGGTAAATTGGCAAGGGATACAACCGCATTTCGTAACACCATTGTACACAACCGCGATGCTGAAGAGCAGACTGAACTTAACCGCAAGCTCTTGGCCGAAAAAGAAGATAATAGCATAACGTATGTAACCATCGGGCATACACGTGGCCTTTACAAATTGTTGACTTCTGAACCTGACAAGATCTCTCCACTCAGCGGTATGGAGCTGGTTCAGCAAAAAGTGAAACGGTGGATTGCCCTTGGAGCACTTGGCGCTTATAATGATGGAAATCATTTTGTGATTGACTGGAATTTCTGGTTTAATGACACACAGCCGTATACAAAATACCTGGTCGACAATTTTCCGTCAGAGTCGGTATTTGTCGATGCCGGACGCGAAATTCTGACCGGAAGATCACTCATGGATACACCCAGAGGCAATATTGTACGAACGGCATATCGTGACTGGCTCTGGTGGTACAACGAATATACATTTGAAGATCAGCGGCCAAGCTGGGATTTGGTGGCCGTCCATTATGCAGTAAATGGCCTGGGTGAATGGCTGGAATACGCCCCGCAGGGCTGGCTGGAATTCGATATAGAAGATGGCAGCCGATGGAATGTGGGTGAATCGGAACGTATGCACAAATACGTGATGGAGAAAACAGGAATCAGTCAAAAGTTTGCCGATTACCTGAATGATAAGATCGGCAGAACACCCAAAAAGTACGATCCTGTGTTATGGAAATAGAATAGCCTGCATTAGGGATAAGAATGTAGTTTTTGTCATCCTAACACGAAAGTTGGGGGCTAGAGTCTTTGAAATTTGAAGGGTACTTCCATCCATGATGCAATATGAGTCGTTCTGGTGTGGAATGACCTTTTCAGTAAGATATGTCTAAAACTTAAAATGAGGTTATTTTGCCAAATCGGCATAACTGATTACACGAATCCCCAGGTTGTCGATGGCCTCTTTCAATCTGTTGCTGGTTAGCATATCGGTATCCGACTGACGGTCTTTTGCAACAGTCTCATAGCCGATGTGATGTATTGCACGAGTGGCGGGAGTATCAAGGTCCGGATGGGTAATGAGTATGTAGTTTCCGGGTTCAAGGTATTCGAGAATTTCAATCAGTCGGTTCACTTTCTCTTCTCCATCCGTAAGTGTCTCGCCAAAGCTTAGGCGCTCAACCCCAAATTTTTCAAGATCAATGTCCAGATCATACTCAACGGCAAGTTGTTTGACCAATTCCGTAACCTCCGGTGCCATATGGTGAACACCCATATGGTAGCTTAGATGTGTAACATTCTTAATGGTGGATATGGCCAATTCAATCTGCATTCTGAATTCTTGTTCAACCTCCTCCAACGACCAGTTATTTGATAGCAGTGACCGGGACTCTCCATAATGTTCATGCGGCCAGATAAACGGATGAAAATAACCGAGAGAATCTGTCAATCCCGGGCTTTTTGACAAAGGACGCCACTTCAGGTTTTCCCATTCACTTGTCAGAGTTAAATGTACACCCACATCCAGTCCCGGGTGTTCATTCAGTAATCGTACAGCATCTGGAAACCAGGGGCCAGTAACAATGACTTCAGCACTTTTTTGCAGTCCACTCTTATATGCTTTAATGATAGCAACATTTGATGAATGCGAGATTCCCATATCATCACCACGAAATATTATCCGTATTTTCTCAGTTTCTTGTAATGACTGGGCAGATAGACTGGAACTAAAGTAAAGAGTATTAACCACAGTCAAAAAGAGCAGTTTGATGATGATTTTATTCAACTGTTCAGTTTTACTAAATATAACATTGAATATAGACATTGATGTTTAAGCTGCACTTTTGACGGAGTATTTTAACTGTTTAATTGCTTCCGAAACATGATTATATACACTTTGGCGATTGATACAAAGTAACTTTGCAATCTCTGAATTCGATAAACCTTCGAAATATTTCAGATGTATTACTTGTTTTTGCCTGTTTGATAAATCAGATAGTGCCCTTTGCAGGATATCGGCTAACTCATGTTCAATCTCACTATTGATGATTCGATTTTCTATATGGAAATTTTCGTCAATAAAATGTTCTGTAAATACCTTATTCCTGATTTGTTGATTTTTTCTTTTCCTAAGGTTGTAGAACAACATTCTTCTCATGGACACAAACAGATATGAATGAACAGAATATGCATTACTGACAGTATTACGCTGCTCCAATAAGGTTAAAAACAGTTCTTGAATACAATCTTTTACAAATTCATCATTCTGGACAATGTTAAAACCATAGTTGAAGAGTTTAGAATAGTATCGATTAAAGAGTGTAGATAGACATTGCTTGTCACTATTGCGAAAACTATTCCAAAGTTGGCGGTCGTCCAGCTTTTTATACGAGCTCTTATACATTATATCCATTATTCGGCCATTATAAATGTATTCTGTTATAGTAATTGGAGCTGCTCCGTCAAAATTACCAATTAGTAATTGAACATTTGTTCATAAATGAACAAATAATTCATTAACAATTTATAAGTTTCCTTATGAA
>SKZL01000061.1 GCA_007127395.1 Balneolaceae bacterium | reverse complement strand
GAGTACATCTACGGAAAGGTTCAAACACTGAACTATGTTCCTATCGTATCCATTTCGGCTTTGACAGGGCAGCGAATTGAGAGGATTCTGGACATTTCGATAACGGTTATTCAAGAACGAAAGAAGAAAATATCGACTCCGGAGCTCAATAATTTTATCGAGAAGTTACTAAAAGAGAGGCAACTGCCTGTTAAAAGAGGGAAACAGTTAAAAATTCAGTACGCAGTTCAGGTAAAATCCAATCCTCCCGTATTTAAATTCTTTATGAACAATCCTCAGGAACTTCCTGCCAACTATCGACGGTTTATAGAGAACAAACTACGGGCACAATATGGATTTGATGGTGTACCCATTACGATGACATTTAAGCAAAAATAGTGCTCTTTTTTTGGTTACATTCTTTTGAAGAGAACCGATTAAAGGGTTATTTTAGGCACTTAAAACAAATCATTTATCATAATCAGGCATTAGCATGCAGAACAACCTTGAAATACCGGCCGCTAATTCAATCCGGGAAGGCTATGAGCGAGAACGAAAACTCAATTTTCTGGAAAAGTTATATCTCCCTGAGATAATAAAAGGTCTCATCTATTCATTTAAGCAGATGTTTACCCCTCAATTCACGCAGAACTATCCTGAAGAGAAATGGGATCCGCCATCTATCTTCAGAGGCCGTCCGGTTCTGGTAGAAGATGACGGACAGGAGAGATGTGTTGCTTGCGGTTTATGCGCCAGGGCATGTCCGCCACTGGCGATTAGCATGCAGGCCAGTGAGAATGAAGATCCAAAAGAGCGTTATCCCGAAAAATTTGAAATCAATATGCTTCGCTGCATCTATTGCGGATTTTGTGAGGAAGTGTGTCCGGAGGAAGCTATTGTAATGAGCAAGGATTATGACATTGTATTTGAATCAAGAGAAGATGCAAATTACGACAAACAGCGACTCCTTGTACCGAAAGAGGATTTGAGTGAGCGACTTGAATATCTGAAAGAGTACAGGAACAATCAATTTGGACAGTTTTGGGATTTCCAGCAAGCAAACAATATTCATTCCGTTAGAGATCGTGATACCGATTGGAATACCGGTTTGTCACTGGTTGATCTGCTTGAACAACAAAAGCGAAATGACGCAACAAAAGCGTCATCCAACTGGCCGGTTTAAATAGTTAGTAATGACAAATCAGGCAATATCACACAAAGAAGTGAGTGCACTCTGTGATGATATTTCATATCTGCAGGATGAAGCAGAAGCTTTGAAATATCTGATCGATCGCGTGCCTTATGATGAAGAACCACCTGATGGATATTCAATCATTGATCTTCTGAAACTCATTGACTACTCCCAGCATCACTACTACAGGCCAGTTACCGAAAAAGTTCTATCCGATAAAAGGCTGGTTAAACTGAATGAATTTGAAGAGCCGGAATCGGGATTTAAAGAGTACAATTCGGATTCCGAAAATGGATCTTCAGATATTCAAAGAGTACTCAGTAAAATCGTCAAACACCGGGCCGCATTTCTGAATATCGTAGATAAGATCTCTCTTTTTGAATGGGAAAAGACGATTCTGAATAAGAATAACAAGGAAGTGACCCTTTTTGAATTCATCAGTGAGATGATCCGAAAGGAGAGAGGCCGGTTAAAGAAAGTTGCCGACCTGGTTCTCATTTATCAAAACGAGAAAGAGCATCAGAGAGAAATTGAAAAAAGATCTTCACACAGAAACTTCAACAATTCATAAAGAAATAAGATTGTGTGGGGACAATTAATCATTTTTCTAACTACTGTAATCTGTCTGTACCTCTTAATCAGAGATCTGACGGGAAAATTTAAAGATGTTAAGATTGTTACCTCATTGGCTCTTTTCATCTGGTTGTTAAGTCAGGTCGTATATACAGGAGAGTTTAACTTCTATGAAGATATCTACCATGATTTTAACAATATTGTCACAATATCACTGATACTTTCAGCTGAGTTGATGATTGTCAGGGTTATGAGGCCTGCTCTATTCAGATATCCCTATTTTCTTGTCTACACTCCAATTCTGATCCCCGTTTCATTTATACTCATTATTAATACCTATATGATCAAGGATCTTGTTTTCATGATCACTCAAGGAATTGCACTATTTGTCTATTTACTCTTTTTGTTAGATAAAAGTGAGATTAGATTGATCAATAAACAGTCCATTATTGGGGTCTTATTACTTATTATTGCGTATTTAACATATTGGTTACTACAGAACTTTATAACGATTCCTGCTGTTCTTTGGGAATCATTGCTTGCAATCGGCTCATTGTTGCTGGTTCACTCATTGGTAAATAATTTAGAACTTAAAACTTAGAAATTGAGGATCATTAGAATGAAAAAAGGAGATAAAGCGATTGATTTTACTCTGAAAAACAGTGAAGGCAATGACGTAACTCTTTCAAATTTAACAAAAGAAGGAAAAGTACTTTTGCTCTTTTTTCCGTTAGCATACACAGGTGTATGTACAGATGAGATGTGCACGATGAGAGATAATATGAAATTGTATAACTCATTGAAGGCCAATGTAGCTGCAGTAAGTGTTGACAGTTTTTTTACATTAAAGGAATTTAAAAAAGCCAATAATTTGAACTTCACTCTACTAATTGATTTCAACAAGGAGGTCAGTAAAGCATATGATGTCTTATACCAGGACTTCTTCGGTATGAAAGGAGTATCCAAGCGTTCTGCTTTTATAATTAATGACCAAATGGATATCGAATATGCAGAGGTACTGGAAGATGCCGGTAATCTGCCTGACTTTAAATCGATACAGTCTGTATTGAAGCAGTGAATAAGGCTAAAGAATGATCGTGAGCCAGACTGGTGACTGGATAATATGCTATCTGACAATTATCGTTCATCAGTCTGATATCATCTACCGGAAAGATGATTCAATTTTGAAGGGGATGGAGAAGTAGGGTTTGATTAAATATTGATAAGAAGAAGAAAGTTCAATATTAGTCAAATTAGTCTAGTAGGAACAAAGCCATAAAAAGGGAAAAAGCGGGCAGTTCAATATTTCTATAAGAGGAACAGAACCTTAAAAAGGGAAGTG
>SKZL01000328.1 GCA_007127395.1 Balneolaceae bacterium | reverse complement strand
TTATTCCACTTCTTTCTCAGTACGCAGAACTGGATGTTCTGATCAGCGGCTACAACTGCCAGATGAATCTGGAGGGTATAGAACTTATACAGAAAAGAGGCATCAGCCTGGCTTACGACTCCAATGGAAGAGTCTCTTACCTTAAAACAGCCCTGCAACTCAAACCGATCTCTTTTATCACCGACATTCAATCGATTCACCCTGAACAGTATGACCTCATCATATCTGATTATGAACCGGTTACCGCCTGGGCATCGATTAACAGTCAAACACCCACTGTTGCATTGAGCCACCAGGCTTCTTTTCTCTCTAAAAAAAGCCCCCGGCCGGTCAAAAAATCACTCTTTGCCGAACAGATTCTCTCAAATTTTGCTCCATGTAAATCTGCGATCGGTTTCCATTTCCAAAGATATGATAAGTTCATTCTCCCACCGGTGATCCGCAAGGAAGTTCAGGGACTGGAACCCGTAAACGGAAAACACATCACCGTTTATCTGCCTGCTTTTGATCATCATAAACTGATCCCTCTTTTTAAACAGTTCAGATCTGTAGATTGGCATCTCTTTTCTCCTTTATGTAAAGAGATCTTCTCAAGTGAGAATGTTCATGTACATCCGGTCGGGAACAAACCCTTTCTTAACAGCCTCAAAACAGCTTCAGGTGTTGTAGCCGGTGCCGGTTTTGAAACTTGTGCAGAAGCGATGTTTTTAGGCAAAAAGCTCCTCGCCATACCCATAAGCAATCAATATGAACAGTTGTGCAATGCGGCTTCTTTGGAGAAACTTGGAGTCATGACCTGGAATGAATCCGATCTCTCTTCATTCTCTAAAAAACTGTCCAACTGGTTGGAAGATGCCGCTGTTGTAAATCTACGTGAAATTGCAGATACAGAGCACCTTACTAAAAAATTGATTCGATACACAAAATTAAATAGAGGCAGGTTTTCTCCAGAGAGCCCGATTAACGACGCAGCCTGATGAATCACCTGATCAGAACATGATCTTCTCTACAGATCCAGATATCGATCTCTGAGAATATTCAGATGATGCAGTTCGTGGCCTGCAACCACAAATCCGAGTCCCCTAACTGTAAAGTTTGAACCGTTGACAACTCCCCGTTTTAACAGCTCTTTTTCATCAAAAGATTGAAACAGGGAGAGCGTGGATGATCTTGTATTTTTATACTGTTCAATCAATTCATCCACGCTGAACCTGTCAAAACCGGCCTCACTTACATATTGGTTATGATCATAACCTGCAAGAGGTTCCTTTTCACCTCTTGCAAGCGCCAATGCCCTGTATGTAAATATTCTCTCCGTATCCATCACATGACCCAGTACCTCTTTGACCGACCACTTACTCGGTTCATATCGATAGAGTGCTTTCTTATCATCCAAAGTGCCGAATAGTGTCATAGCAGATTTCAGATTCTCCTGCAGCTGAACTTCAATATCTGAGTACTCTAAAAGTCGAATGTAACGGGTATAGTACTCCCCATATTCATCTGACTGAAGATGTACCACGCTATTTTCTTCGGATTGAGCCACTTCGGTTCAATATGATTATTCAATTGTATGAGAGCTTACTGTACTTGACGAAACTTCTTCACCGTCGGCTTTCTCAACCGTACTATAGGCTACCCAAACACCCTCAGATTCGGTCCATTCAGAGTAATGTGAAGTCACTAACATATCAACTCCCGTTTGAGGATTCATCTCCTCATAAGTGGCCATCATTGGAAGGCCTGTCTGCAAGTCAATAAAAAATGTTACTTCATACTCCGGAATTTTAACCTTGGCAGTGGCTATTCCTTCAATCTCTTCCTCTCCAAGATAGGCTGCTTCAAGTTCAGAAGCGTTCAGTGCTACATTCAAATAGTGACGCTGAATAGATGACCTTAATGCATCATTTAGCTGCGGAACAGGCTGCTCGGCACCACCCATGATCACTTTGGCACTACCGTTTTCATAGAGTATCGTTTGAGATCCCATGGGTGTGTTGATCACCTGTTTCAGATAACCCGGAAATCTCATTTCTGATTCCGTTTCAAAGGTCATTCCGCCCTGAGAGGCAGATCCGGTCATCATAATTGTCGTGAAATCCTGTCCGCCAATCAACTCATCTGCCATCCTGTTAAGCCATTCAGAGCCAGCTTCCAAATCACCCGCCTGTGCATCTGCATCTTCTCTTACCGGTCGCGGAATCGTAACATCAATCAGGCTCACTTCGCCAAATTCCTCGAGTTGGTCACCTATCAGGCTACTGTTACCAACAACAAGGATCTGAACTTCATCCGGGCGCAGATACTCCCGAGCCACTCTCTGGATATCTTCCGGAGTTACCATTCGCACTTCCTCTACATAGCGTTCGAATGCATCGAGCGGCAGCCCCAGATAGGTATTGTTCAGTTGTTCAAAAAGCGCACTGCTTCGGTTTTCATTCCTGAAGACAAGACTATTGAGAAATCGCTCACGTGTATCATTTAGTTCCTCTTCTGAAACCGGCTCCTGTTGCAAGCGTCTCACCTCATCAAGTGTCGCGTTAATGGCGCGTGCAGTATTTTCTGAGGCTGTACTCAGGCCCATGAAAAACTGGACACGATAGAGCACACTGCTTCCATATCTGCCACCCACAACGTATGCGAGCCCCTGACGTGTTCGCACCTCCTGCATCAATCTGCCTGAGAATCCGCCGCTCAGAATCTGGTTCATCACTTGTAGAGCCGCATAATCAGGGTTATCGCGATAACCGCCAATATGGCCGATCCTGATGATACTCTGATTCATTTCCGGCCGATCCACAAAGCTGATTGCGGATTGAAACTCATAATCAATTTCGGGGAAATCGAATTCGTTTCCACTTCCACTTGGAACCTCATTGAAGGCGTTCTGCAAACGGCTGCGCATATCGCTTGCATTAAAATCCCCTGTCACAGCAACCATCAGGTTCCCTGCAACCACTGCCTGTCGGTGAAACTCTTTCAGATCCTCCAACTCTATGTTATCTAGATGATGGTATTCGAGAGTACGATTGAATACTGTCTGATTACCATAGATCAGATTGGCAAACTCCCTGGCAGCAATTGAGT
>SKZL01000297.1 GCA_007127395.1 Balneolaceae bacterium | reverse complement strand
CAAATGGAAAAGTAAACTATAAAAAACTGCCTGTCCCTGAGGTTTCGAGAAAATCAGATGAACTTAAAAAAGACCCTGTATCCGAAATTGAAAAATCTCTTCTTCAGATATGGTCAGATATCCTTGGCAGAACCGATATTGGCATTGATGATAACTTCTTCAATCTGGGTGGTGATTCCATAAAAGCCATTCAAATTGTCAATAGATTGGCATCACTCGGTTGGAAAATATCTGTAGCCGATATCTTTACAGGCCCTACCGTTGAATCTCTGGCCGGTGTTGCTGAAAAGTTACAATCAGATCAACAGAAAAAAGAAATTGTTGAAGGGGTCATACAACACACACCCATGCAGCAGTGGTATCTCGACTATCATGATGAAGGAAAACATCACTTCAATCAATCAGTGATACTCGAATCTAAAGAACCGATTGACCAAAGTCTCCTCAATGAAGCGATAAATCACTTATTAGAAAGACATCACATTTTGCGAAGTCACATAGCCGAAAGTGACGGTAAACCGGTTCTAACCATTGATCGAAAAGTGACTGCAGACAGGGTGATCGAAGTTCAGAACTTTAAACATTCTGACCATCCAATAAAAGATGCAGAGCAAGATGCCCAAAAACAACAACAGAGCTTTAATCTGATTGATGGGCCGCTTTTTAAAATTGTTCATTATCAACTGGACAATTCAGACCATCTGCTGATGGTTGCGCATCATCTGATTGTAGATGCTGTCTCCTGGCATATTATCATCGAGCAGATTCAGTCACTCTATCAACAAGCAAAATCGGGTAAAATTGCCGAAAGCAGTTATCAAACCACTTCTGTAAAAAGATGGGGAGAATGGCTGGATACGTTGAAAAAGAGACCCTTTAGCAAAGAACATGATACCTGGCAACAAGCCATTAACGGCAATATGTCGCTCAACTTCTTTACCCGGGATACGGTACACACGTTTGAGAAGGTCAAAAATATCTCATTTGAACTAAATGAAGAGTTGACACGAGAATTACAGGGCAAACTTCACAATGTGTTCAACACAAAAGTAGAAGATTTTTTAATCGCCGCTATTACGCAGTCAGCAAAAAAATGGACTAATCATTCCGATTTAACACTTCTGCTGGAAGGCCATGGAAGAGATACACATTACAATTCACCGGATATCAATCAGACGGTCGGATGGTTCACCACAATCTACCCGGTCTCACTTTCGCTAACAGAATCAGAGTCCGGCGACCACATAAAGGAGACGAAAAACAGATTGAGAAGGATACCGGATAATGGGATTTCATTTGGAGTGATGGCATTCTTAAAAAAGGCATTCCATTTTAAATCGCCTCTTATCAGTTTTAATTACCTGGGTGAATTTACAGATAACCGAAGTAACAGTGAACCTCTTTTCACCTTGTCAGACTTGAATTCCGGCCCGGATGTATCCGGCAAATTGACGAGATATCAGATTCTTGAATTATCAGCCATCATCAGAAGAGGAAAGTTACTGATGGGCTGCAGGTACGATCCTGACTCTGTAAAAGAAGAGGATCTGCAAACGTTTATGGATGGCATTCAAAATGAGCTAACTAAACTCATTTCATATTGCACATCCCTCGATTACAAAGAACGAACGGCTACAGATTTTTCCGATAAAGATCTATCTGATGACGACCTTGATAATATCTTGGATATGTTGTCATAAATATACATTTATTCATTTGATTAACCTTTGATTTATAATGAGTACTGAGCGAAAAGTAAAAAATGATCAAATCGAAGAGATCTATCCTCTTACCCCAATGCAGGAGGGTCTGTTGTACGAAAGTCTCGTTCAAAAAGATCGCGATGACCATCCATATGTTATACAGAGCAGATATGATATCAGTGCAAACCTTCAGGTTGAACACTTCAAGAATTCGTGGCAAAAAATTGTCGGAAGACATCAGCTTTTGCGAACTGCATTTGCCTATGAAAAGGTAAAAAAACCGGTACAGGTTGTTCTGCGACACCGTCCCGTTCCATTTAAACTCATTGAGATGGATGCAGTTCCGGATGAAACAACGGATCAAATCGCAATCCGTGATCTGAATAAAGGTTTTGATCTTCAGAAAGATCCATTGATGCGTATCACTCTGATACGAATGGCTGATGGAAGCTATCACATGATCTGGACTCATCATCATATTATCATGGATGGATGGTCTCTGTCGATTATCGAAAGAGAGCTTTTTGAACTCTATCATGCAGCAATCTCCAACCGCCCGGACTCGCTCGCGCCTGCTGTACCGGTACGAAACTATATTAACTGGCTACAAAGCAAAGAACGAAATGAATCTGTCGATTTCTGGTCCTCTTATTTAGAGAGCTTCGAAAAAATCACACCGATCACAATTCGAAAAGTTTCAGGTCTTAAGGGTAAAAAAAACACCCTCTACAAAAATTTTATCCTTCCGGATGACCTCAGGGATAAGCTCCATATTGTGGCCGGCAGTTCAGGTGTTACCCTGAGCACCTTGATGCAAACAGTCTGGGGAATTCTGCTCTCTTACTATAACAATTCTGATGATGTTCTGTTTGGATCCGTGGTATCCGGGCGGCCCCCACATCTCGCCGGTTCTCAGGAAATGGTCGGGATTTTCATCAATGTCATACCGGTTCGTCTCCAATTGAATCCCGATCAAACCCTGAAGGAACTGATCTCTGAAATGCAATCCCACTTCATCGATTCACAGGATTATCACGATGCTCCGTTAGCAGAGGTCATGAGCCGGATTGAGAGAAGGGAGTTGTTTGACCATCTGGTCACATTTGAAAATCACCCGGCCAACACAGATGGTGATGCTGATGAGATAGGAATCTCAATTAGTCCATATGAAGCGCATGATATTACTCACTATCCTTTTGGGCTGAAAATTTCAGCTCTGAAAAATATTCATCTTCAATACAGCTGGAATACAGATCTATTCCATGAAAAACGAATCGAATCGATTCACTCACACTATAAAACTCTACTCTACAGGGCAGCTGAAGATCTTGAACAACCCGTCAGATCACTTACTCCAATGTCTGAAGATGAACGGGCTGAAATTT
>SKZL01000097.1 GCA_007127395.1 Balneolaceae bacterium | reverse complement strand
TGACTGGGCTTTATCAGGTCTGCTTCTATTAAATACTCTTCGCTGATCCCTTCATTCTGTGCAGCTTTCAGAAGTTGTGATCCGCCGGGTGCAAATCCCAAACCAAATGAGCGCCATATATCTTTAGGGTACCCGCGTGTCTCCAGATATTTTCTAGCGGTTGAAGCTTCATCGCTTTCGATCAGCTGCCGATGAAAATAGAGTCCGGCAAACTTTAACACATGCAAGATCCCCTCTCTTAACCGAGTGCGATCATCATCACCTTCACTGAATTCATCCGGAAGATCAATTCCATAGCGATCTGCCAATGTTTTCAGTGACTCAGGGAAACTAACCCCATCCATTTTCATCACAAAACTGAAAACATCACCGCTCTCACCACATCCGAAACATTTATAAATGCCCAATTTTGGAGTTACATGAAATGAAGGGGTCTTTTCAGTATGGAACGGACATAGACCGATAAAACCACTGCCTGACTTCTTGAGCTTAACATAATCTCCTACAACCTCCACTATATCGGCAGTTGCACGTATTTCCTCTTTTTTTTCGTCAGATATCATAGATAAAATGATACCAAAAATGACTCTGTCCAACAATGATTAAATGTTTGATCCGCAGTTTCATTTTCAACTCACTTACTTTGGCAATGAAGTTCAATGATGGTATATTTGAACGATAGACCAAAAAATCGAAAAATCTAAACGAATTAACCTGTTACATGAGTGTATTAGTTGGTAAAAAGACACGCCTGATCGTTCAGGGGTTTACCGGCAGTGAGGGGACTTTTCATGCCGGACAAATGATAGAATATGGAACAAATGTAGTTGGTGGGGTCACACCGGGTAAAGGGGGACAAAAACATCTGGACAGGCCGGTTTTTAACACAGTATTCGATGCGGTTCAAGATGCTGAAGCCAATACATCCGTCATCTTTGTACCACCACCATTCGCTGCAGATGCGATCATCGAAGCAGCAATTTCAGGAATTAAAGTGATCATCTGTATTACTGAAGGTATTCCTGTGCAAGAGATGGTTAAGGCCAAACAGGTATGCAATAATCATGGATCAATCCTGGTCGGTCCTAACTGTCCGGGTGTCATCACTCCGGGTGAAGCCAAAGTTGGTATCATGCCCGGCATGATTTTCTCTCCGGGAAATGTAGGTTTGATCTCCAGATCCGGCACCCTTACCTATGAAGCTGTTGATCAGCTTACAAAAGTTGGATTGGGGCAAAGTACAGCTATTGGTATTGGTGGTGATCCGGTGATTGGCACGAATCATACAGATGCAGTTAAACTATTCAATGAAGATCCTGATACTGAAGCCATTGTATTGATCGGTGAAATTGGCGGTTCAGCTGAAGAAGAAGCTGCTGCATATATCAAAAAACATGTTCAAAAACCGGTTGTTGCGTTCATCGCTGGGAGTACAGCACCTCCGGGACGGCGAATGGGCCATGCGGGAGCCATAATCTCCGGCGGACAAGGTACGGCTGAGGATAAGAAAAAAGCTCTCATTGAAGCCGGTGTCACTGTTGCAGAGAGTCCGGCCGAAATCGGAATCACTCTGAAGGAGATTCTTTAATCGAATAGTAAATCTGTTTTATCTGATTAAGCTTCACAGAAATAAAAAAAGCCGGTTCAAAAGAGCCGGCTTTTTTATTTTGAATCGTTTTTTGACCTAAATACTATAACCGTCAGGAATCACAACAGCTTTCTGAATAATGACGATTCCATCAACAACAGAGTATTTATCATACTCACCATCCTCAAGGTGTGAACCACCTGTGATCTTCACATCATTACCGATACGAACATTTTTATCGATAATGGCTCTGCTGATGAAGCATCTTTGGCCAATCCCCATTAAAGGCTGCCCTTCAGACTGCCCCTCAAAATCATCAGTACTTGCAAAATGATCATTTCCCATTACGATTGAAGACTCAATCGTTGTTCCACGGCCAATTCTGGACCGGATACCGATCACAGATCTCTCTATCCTGCTGGCTTCAATGATACATCCTTCAGCTATAAGAACACGTTCAAGATTTGTACCTGTAAGTTTAGATGCCGGAAGGTATCTGGCTCTTGAATATATTAACTGATCATTGTCATAGAGATTGAATTGGGGAAGTGTTTCACACAACTCCAGGTTCGCTTCGAAAAATGAGCTGATGGTTCCAATATCTGTCCAATACCCATCAAAAGAGTAGCTCGATACACGACTGCCCTCCTCAATTGCTTTCGGTATAATTTCCTTTCCAAAATCTGTTGCCTCTGGATTCTCTTTAAACAACCTTAACATGATTTCACGGCTGAAAACGTATATACCCATGGAGGCTAGAAAGTTACGTCCCTTTGCTTGCATTTCCGGTGATGTTTCAGAAGACCATTCACCCAATACATCAGAAGATGGTTTTTCGATGAAACTTTCAATACCACCTGTCTCATCCGTTTTCATGATACCAAACTCAGTGGCCTCTGATGCATCTACCGGAATCGTAGCTACTGTCAGATCTGCATTGTCCTCTTTATGAACTTTTAAAAGTTTTCGGTAATCCATCTGATAAAGTTGATCTCCGGAAAGAATCAGGACATGCTCATACTCATAGTTTGAGAGATGGTGAAGTGATTGTCTCACTGCATCAGCGGTTCCCTGAAACCAATTGGTACTATTTGGAGTCTGTTCTGCGGCAAGAATATCAACAAATCCATGCGAAAACAGATCAAAGTTGTAGGTGTTCTTGATATGTCTGTTTAAGGATGCGGAGTTAAACTGTGTCAGAACAAAAATCTTGCGTATGTAGGAGTTGAGGCAGTTGGATATAGGAATATCAACCAATCTGTATTTACCTGCAATCGGCACCGCAGGTTTACTCCTGGTTCTCGTTAACGGGTCCAAACGTGTACCCCTTCCTCCACCCAATATAATAGCAATCGTTTTCTCATTCATAGAGTCTATCTCCGTTTATTACTTTAGTGATTTATACATTTCAACATAATTTTCTGCTGCTTTGCTCCATGAAAAATCAAGATTCATGATTTTTCGCCTAACCGCACTCAGTTTTTTATTCTTTTTTTATATTTCGATGGCTC
>SKZL01000261.1 GCA_007127395.1 Balneolaceae bacterium | reverse complement strand
GTTTCATAAAAATTTTCTAATCTATTCTTTTAATGTTTTGATTCCGCTTTAAGATAAGCATTTATTACCGTCTCTCCGGATTGCCCTTTAAAAAATGTGTTCTAAACAGAAAAAGCCTGCCCAAATTGATTTCGGACGGGCTTTTTCTAATTCAATGTCTCAATACAGCTACTCCATCATATAGGGGACTTCATAATCTCCATAATCCTTGTAAGGATTTAAAATCAAAATACGATCCATTGGATCACCGGAAATTTTCCCTTGCCCTCCACATCCTTCAGGCGAATAGTGATTTTGCTCAGTTTCAACAAGTTTGTTGGAGTATCCGGTAATCGTTCTTCCCAAAAAACCAAGGTTTAATCCGGCTGTGACTTCAAATCTCCTGGAAAGTTTCGTACATAGCGGCCCCCATGTAAGTCCGGCACCCACATAAAACTCAGGCCGTAGATAGGGAACGATTGTTTCACCAAACAACTCCAGTGCAATATCCGGATACCCGACTCCATATTGGGCATCAACTGTGACGCCTAAATTACCTGCAGCATTACCGACTGCTTGACCAAATGATGGATCATCCAGTTCGTTAACTGTCTCTACACTTGGGCCATCTACTTCAAATCCTGCACTTCCGGAATAACTGATCGTACCTGTCAAGTGTGCACTTGAATCACCTTGAAGTCGTACCCGCACCACAAATCGAACACCTACACTCAATACCGCTGGAATAGGCCCAATATTAAATGGAACCCTTACACGAAGTGCCGCCGGTTGGCTTGGATCAGGGTAGACAAAATCAGGACCTACACCACCCGCACCTGCAAATTGAAACTCAGCTGTTCCACCCAAATCTCTGTTTCTGTAGGTAAATGTTTCCGTTTCATGATCCCGAATGGTAATGGCTGCTTCATTCGACATATTTCCAATGGTTGTTTCAAAACGAAAAGCTCCACTTGCATTACCTATCTCATAACGGGGTAAAATGACCAAATTCACCTGTTCACGGCCGATAGTGCTAATCTTCCCCTGAATTTCCCAATCTCCCTGCTTAACATTCATCTCAAAAGATGTGGTGTCTCCGTTTGATGACATGGTATCCAACTTTGGCCTTACCTCTTTCCCCATAAATTCAAACACAGCGTCAGCTAGCATATCCGGTGTAAATTCAATGGGTCTATCCCAGCTTATATCTGCATTTTCAAAAGCTTCATTGAGTGTTGCATACTCCGTCTGAACCGATACCTGTCCGCCTGATTCATTTACAGATGAAATTCTTCGCAAAGCAATCCCAGGAATAAGTATTATCTCACCCTCACGCAACTCCAGGTCTGCATCAGACAGAACATCTGCACTAAATGTGTACGTATGATTCTCAGTATCACTATCTACTAAACCGGCACTTACCACATCATCCGGTACATAGGTGGTTTCGCTTCCCAGTTGCGCATCAAATCCTTCAATATTCTGAAAATCACTGTCAATGCCGTCTGGTGAAGAGTCCTTTGAACAGGAGATCAGAGTAATAATCAGTAGTGGTAAAATAAGCGCATTAACAAAATTAAATGGCTTATAGTCTCTTTGGGTCGATAGTCTTTTGTTGGTTTTCATATTTAATTGATTACTTTATTCAGGAATTTCTCTACCCAACACACGAAAAAAAGATGTAATGTGGATCACACCATTTTCACTGAACACTATTTCATAACCCTGATTATTGCCGGAAATGAAGGCTTGTTTTTAACTTAGCACTACCAATATCCCTGATATAGTTTTAACTTTGACCTTCTGCTGTTTGATAAACGATTTGCAAATCCAACTCTCTTACAGCATGTTTAGATCATAAAACGCAATTTGCAAAATCACTTTCATGTCCGACCATATCGATTTAAAAAAGCAGCGAGAACAGATAGACATCATTGACGAGCAGATACTTGATCTGCTGAAAAGCAGAAAAGATGTGGTGCAGGATGTGCTGAAACGAAAAGTTGAAAAGCAGTTACCTGTTTTTGTAGCTAACAGGGAGAGAGATAAAACTGCTTCATTCAGACAAAAAGCCGGTGCAAGGGGTCTCGACCCTGACTGGGCTGAAGATTTCCTGAGAATGGTTATGGCTGCTTCAAGAGCGACACAATCGGCTGAAAAATTTCCAAGGTCCACACCTGAGCCCAAACACATTCTCTATGTTGGCGGTGAAGGGGGTATGGGGAAATTATACCGAAAATTCACTGACCAAAGTGGCCATATCTCCTACAGCCTTGATAAAGGAAATTGGTACCAGCTTGATGAAATGTCGAAAAAGCTGGATATGGTTATTGTAACTGTTCCTATCAATGTTACAGTGGATGTTATCAAGCGTCTGGCACCTAAATTAAAACCGGATACCATCCTCGCCGATTTTACCAGTAACAAATCGGAACCTCTTGAAGCGATGATCAATGCTCATCCGGGACCTGTAATCGGTCTCCATCCGATGCACGGCCCCGATGTTCCTAACCTGTCGAAACAGCTTATGGTTTTATGTGAAGGAAGAGAAGCGAAAAAAGCTGCCTGGTTTAAAGATCAATGCGAACTCTGGGGTATGCGGATTATTGAGGCAGATCCCGTTAAGCATGACCATGTGATGGATCTTGTTCAGGGCCTTCGTCATTTTGTAGCACTGCTACATGGCTCTTTTATGAAAGAATATGATCTGAATCCGGCAGAAATGCTCAATTACTCCAGCCCAATTTATCGTGCCGAGCTCATGATGACAGGACGAATTTTTGCACAGGATGCTGAACTCTATGCTGATATTGTTTTTGCCAATCAGGAGAGACGTAATCTATTGCTCTCTTTTTTCAACCATCAACAGGAGCTCATGAAAATGGTGGAAAATGATGATAAAAGTGGCTTCATAAAAGAGTTTGAAGCAGTTACTGATTACTTCGGAAGTTTCGCTTCTCAGGCGCTTAAGGAGAGTGGTTATCTCATTAACCGATTGGCAGACAGGTTCTCATAGCCTTAAATGGACACAAATTGGCAACAGGAAAAACCTCAATATAGTATCTGATTTTTTCTCTATTTTTCAGGTTGAATATGGAAAAGTCTGAAGATTTCATGATGAATAAACCACACTACCACG
>SKZL01000312.1 GCA_007127395.1 Balneolaceae bacterium | reverse complement strand
GCAAGATGAAAAATCGTTAAACAGGCATGAGGAGGAGTTGCTGAAGAGGTACCTGAATCGTTGCCAGCTCTCAGATCAGGTGAAATATGAGAAAATTATTCAGCCTGAAGAGGGTAATAAAATCGTAGATAAAATCTCCAACTACACTCAGTCACCATTCACAACCATTATTTATAATTTTGTTGATACACTTGTTCACAGCAGATCCGATTCAGAGGTATTAAAGCAGCTTGCACCCGATGTATCGGCCTTTCGATCGTTAACGGAGACATGGTTTCAGCACTCTTCTCTATTTCGAATGTTCAAGGAGTTGTCGAAACAAAATGTTACAGTTGTCGTTTCAACGGATCACGGTTCTGTTCGTTCGATGCGCGATACCAAGGTGTTCGGCGACAGAGATACTGCTACAAATCTCAGGTATAAATATGGGCGAAATTTGAAAGCTCAGGAGAGCGCGGCAATTTTTATTGACAAACCACATCTTTATCAGCTTCCGGTTGATCCACCGGCCAATAACTACATCATTGCAAAAGAGGATTACTTTTTTGTCTATCCGACCAACTACAATAAATATCTGAACCGGTACAAAGATACTTTCCAGCATGGGGGAGCCTCCATGCAGGAGATGATATTACCTGTGGCCACACTTAAACCGCGTGAATGACCGCAAAATATGAAGAAATATTTGAGTCATAGCGTGATTGAAACTGAAAAGTTAGCCGAAGAGTTTTCCAGGGATATCAAGGAAGGGGATATCATCTGTCTGAGCGGGGATCTGGGGGCAGGAAAGACACATTTTGTTCGCGGATTTGTGAAAGGTTTCGGTTTGCCGGCAGATGTTGTATCATCCCCCACTTTTGCCATCATCAACGAATATGACGGTGAAGTTCCAATTTATCATTTTGATTGCTATCGACTTGAACATGTCAGCGAAGCTCTCGAAATTGGCAGTGAAGAATATTTTTATGGTAATGGAGTCTCTATTATTGAGTGGCCGGAAAAGATCCGGGAGATCTTGCCGGATTATACAATTGATATCCGAATACTCGTTACCGGTAAAGAAGAACGCGAAATAATTTTTTCTTTTTAGTGCAATGAGTTCAAAAAACCGGCGCCTGTCATACCGACTAGACTTGTTACCTGTCATCTACCCCTATCATCGGCGGGCCGTAAATAATCTGCAGCTGGGCGATTTGGTCTACTATGGGCCATCTCCTGAATATTATGGGATTGGAGAGGTGGTGAACAGTGAAGAGAAGTTCTGCGTGGTTGATTTCAGGGGAACCGGGCTTCTGGGGATCCAAAAAGATGTATTTTCAAATAAATATTTGATTCCGATTCATAAACTGAATCTGGGACACATCTTGAAATCCACTTAACTGTACCGTTTAGCTGATCACACTCTCTGGGTGGTTGTGAGTCTTTTGATTCAGATCAGCTGCTTACTATTTCCGGATGATTGAGGTTTTTTTGATTCAGATCAGCTACTTGCCATTAACGGATGATTGAGGTTTTTTTGATTCAGATCAGCTACTTGCCATTAACGGTTGACTGAGCTTATTTCAGTTCAGCTACTCATCCTATCCGCTTCCGGGCGTTATTTAGTTCACCTCAGCGGCTCACGATTTTTGAACTTCTGAACGTTGTTTTATTTGATAAAGGCCTGAAAACCAAAGCGCAATAGCCACAATTAGCCCGGGATAAAAGGGTTCAATTCCCAAAAACATGTTGCCGTTATATTCAGGTGCGAAGAGGGTGCCCAGTATAAGCCAGCTTAGCGAAACAAGTGTGCACCCCATAATTGAGTAGAATACATATTCAGAAGGCAGCCGGAACGGTTTCAGATAGATGCCGAGTACAGGGATCAATAATCCCGGTATAAAAACAGATCCGATGATATACCAGAGGTCGATCACGCTTGGATAGATCAGGATCAGAATGATTCCCACAATCGCACTGATCAGAATACTGATCCTCGTAAGAAGGTTGGGTTTAACAGTTGGAAAATATTTTAGCAGATAATCGCGGCCAAGGGTCTGTCCTGAAATGAACAGGTAGCTGTCGAGGGTAGACATAATGGTTGCCAGCAGGGATACAAAAAAGATTCCCTTCAATCCAATTGGAAGCAGTTGATCGGCCAGGATGGGATAAGCAAGAACCGGGTTCTCCAACCCGCTTCCCAGTATGGCAAATGCATATAATCCGGCGAAACAGGTCAGAAAGTCGAAACCAATCCAAAAAAGGATGGAGATGAATATACCGCGTCTTGCCGTTTTTGGTGACTCGGCTGCTGCGGCACGCTGATGAAAGCTGGGGTCAACGAAAGTCCACAGAGCGATAAAAAACCAGACCAGAATATATTGCCAGCTGTTACCTCCGGTGATATCCAGATGGATGTCCGGCAGGGAAGAGAGCAATACTCCAAACCCTCCAAATTCATTTATCGCAAAGAACAGCAACATGATGAACCCGCCGAACATGAGGGTAATTTGCAGGATATCGGTTCTGATCACAGCCCCAAATCCGCCAATAGTGATGTAGAGCACAGAGAACAGGGCTACCAGAGATGCATAAAGCAAAAAGGGAGCATCACCGCCGGTCAGAAATTGAAATAGCAGCCCGAGCATCAGGATGTATGGAGCGGGGCTTACCAGAATGAAAATAGGCAGTGCACTGATACGGCCGGCCTTCTCATTGTATTGGTTAGCGATCGCTTCCGGAATTGTCAAAGCCTTATTCATGCGGATCTTGCCTGCCAGGAAGATGGCAAAGAGTGCCGAGAAAAAATAGAAAGGGAATCCGAGTATCAGCCATTGAGATATGCCAAACTGGTAACTCCACTCTCCAATCCCCAAAATTCCGCCGTACCAGGTCGAAACCAGTGTTGCGACAAATGCAGGCAGGGTCACTTTTCTGCCACTGAGAAGAAAATCTTCTTCAGACTCGGCATGCCACCCCTTTCGCCAGCTAATCCAGATCAAAAAAATGAAGTAGCTGCAAACAATGCCCCAATCCAGTATGGAAAACTCTGAACTCAAATGTTAATCTCTGTTGAATTTATCAAAAGCAAAAGGTCTCCTTTTTCAAATTCAATTTCGAATCTTTTTTTAGTTGTCTGATTGCT
>SKZL01000260.1 GCA_007127395.1 Balneolaceae bacterium | reverse complement strand
TGTGCTGACAATTTAATTGATGGTTGACTTGAGGATGTGGGATCAAAATCGCATGCAGATTAAAGCAGTTCTTTGGGTGAATTTTGTACATTATATTGACACCAACGATTATCACCATAACCTAATATCCTATGATCTATTTCATTCGAATTTTTCCGATTACATTTCTCTTTTTAAGCCTGACAGCCGCTTCTCTGCCGGCACAGGAAAGCCCGGTTATTGCAAACGGCGCTGAACTGACTCTGATCTCTGATCAATTTTCGTTTACAGAGGGACCTGCCACAGATGCAGATGGCAATGTCTATTTCACCGATCAGCCCAATAACGATATCTGGATCTATAATACCAACGGTGAACTCATTCACTTTATGGATAAGTCAGGTCGTGCAAATGGACTCTATTTTGATTTAGATGGCAACCTGTTGGCCTGTGCTGATGAAAAGAGTGAGTTGTGGTCCATCTCTCCGGAAAAAGAGGTCACAGTTTTAGTTGATAATTTTAATGGAAAGCGTTTAAACGGGCCAAATGATCTCTGGGTTGATCCTGATGGAGGTATTTACTTTACCGATCCCTATTACCAGAGGGATTATTGGGAGCGAACAGAAAGTGAAATTGATGAGCGTGTTTATTATTTAACCCCCGACCGCAAAGATCTTTTCATTGTGGCAGATGATTTGGTTAAACCCAATGGAATCATCGGTACTTCGGATGGAAAAACCCTCTACATAGCCGATATCGGAGATGGAAAAACCTACTCCTATTCTATCGATATGCACAACGGTTACCTGTCTGACAAAACTCTCTTTGCCGAAATGGGATCGGATGGTGTAACTCTTGATGATGAAGGTAATTTATATCTGACCGGAAGTGGTGTGACCGTTTTTGATAAAAATGGTAAGCAGATCGAACATATCCCGGTTCCGCAAAACTGGACGGCGAATCTTACGTTTGGCGGTGTGGACAATCAGACATTATTTATTACTGCCAGTACGGCTGTTTATACATTGGAGATGAAGGTGAAAGGTATGAAATGATTACTGTAGATAATGGATTTTGATCTGCAGTGGGAATGATTTCGGGCGGACAAAAAGTAGAGCAGTACGAAATTATAACTTATGGTACTCTTTGCGAATTTGTAAAAACCGTGGGTTCTACAAAAGCTATATCAAAACTTTAAGATACACGTAATGTAGAAAAAGAGGCTGATGAGAAACTCTTATTTTAATCCTGTTTTACAAATTAAGTTATTGCATGTATTTTAAATCTATACCAAAAAATCAAGTTGATATCACCTCTAACCCAATTGAATATGAAAATGAATCTTTTGTCACGAATAGTTACCATTAGTTTGTTGGTACTTTTTAGTTCAGCTTGTCAGTCCGATAACAGTCAGACCGAACTAAATAGCAACACCGAAGCCGCCATCGGCATGCTGCAACACACTGTCTTTTTCTATCTGAATGATGATGTTACTACGACAGAGAGAGAACAGTTCGAAGAGGGCTTAAAAAAACTGCTTGAAATACCTGAGATCTACAGATCGGAAACGGGAGTCCCGGCTGGAACTGCCGAACGTGATGTAACGGATCATTCATACGCTTATGCCATTTACACATGGTTTGAAACCATGGAAGATTATGTGGGATATGACGAGCATCCCGACCACCTGGAATTTATTGATAACTACAATCATCTCTGGGCAGACGTCAAGGTCTATGATGCAGATATCTATGATGCCCGTTAAGAGCTACGTTTAGTTTTTTCTTTATTTTCTGATAACGATCCCTGCTGGGAGTGAAAGCTTTCATTTGCACATCAATATGTAAATTCAATAATTGAATATGACCACATCAAGAAGAAACTTCCTGAAAATAGCGGCGATGGGAACCGTCGGTAGTTCTGCTTTCCTGAACTCCCCTACACCAGCAAATGAAAGTGAGAATGGAGTTACATTCGACAACCTTGATGAAATAATATCTCGCCCTGTCCTAAAAACCGGCTTCTTCACTGAACCTGTGATCATTGAAGATATCTCTCTTCTAAAATATGGCAACAGTATGCTTTGCCGGGTCGTATCACGCGATGGTGCCGAAGGTATATCTGTAAGTAATGATCTGTATATGCACGAATTATCTCCCATCTTTTTGAGACGGGTGAAACCAGTTTTCATGGGTAAGGATGCGGTTCAACTGGAATTGTTGATGCAGGAAGCTTTTTACCGAAGTTATAAACTACAGGGATTGGCACTGTGGATTCCCATGGCTACCATCGAGATGGCTATCCTTGATTTGCTCGGACAAACAGCCGGTAAATCGATGGGTGAATTATTGGGCAAAATTCACCATACGCAGATTCCTTTGTATATGGCTAATAACAACAGAGGTAGAAGCGCTGAGGAATCCCTGGCTCGTATTAAACAGAAGGTTAACGAATGGCCGTTTAAAGCCTTGAAGTTCAAGGTTTCCGGTCGTCTGCATCTACCGGATGAACCCGATGGTCGCAGCGAAAGACTCATTCCTCTTGTAAGAGAGGCATTTGGTAATGAAATGACGATTTACGCCGATGCCAATAGTGGATATACGGTTGAAGAAGCCATCCGTATCGGTAAATTAATGGAAGAGTACAACTATGGCTATTTTGAAGAACCCGTTCGATTTGATTGGTATGAAGGTACACGTCAGGTAGCAGAAGCATTGGATCTTCCCATTGCCGGTGGTGAACAGGAACCCAGCATGTACAATTTCAAATGGCTGATCAAAAACAGTGCACTGCAAGTGGTTCAACCCGATCAGTTTTACTTCGGTGGCATGATTCAAACAGTAAAAGTTGCACGTATGGCAGAATTAGCTGGTAAAGTATGTGCGCCTCATATGAGTGGAACAGGATTGGGTTACTTATACATGATGCATTTAGTATCAACATTACCCAATGCTGCTGCATTTCATGAATTCAAAGGCTTTAATGAAAATCTCCCTATGGAATGTCCGACATCGGATCTCAAAATTGACAATAACGGAACCATAAAAGTACCCACTGGCCCGGGACTGGGAGTGATTATTGACCCCGATTTTGTCAAAAAACATGAAATTGTATCGTTTTAAGGTTATCCCGCTGAACTTAAAAGATC
>SKZL01000281.1 GCA_007127395.1 Balneolaceae bacterium | reverse complement strand
ATTAATTCAAAAATTTCTGAAAATATTATAACAAATGAAAAGATCTTTGGGAGAAAAATATTGTACAGCAAAGGGTTAGAAATAACAACGCTATACTTAATGTTTTGAACTCTCTATTTGGTCAGTCTGTTTAAAAGGTATCTCAAATTATGAGGCTAAACATTAACTAACAGATAATAAATTATGTACCTACTCAATGCTTTAGGTAATGCAACATTTGAAAATTATGTGGGTCTGGAATCCGGATTTACGGAGATGGCCTACCAAATGTCTGCACATGTTCTAACAGTTGGTTACGCAGTGATGCTTGCAGCACTTTTCTATTTTGTGCTTACAATCAAAACTGTTGCACCCAAATATCGTATTTCAAGTGTACTATCAGTGGTTGTGATGGTTTCAGCATTTCTTTTGCTGATGATCCAACAGCAGAATTGGACAAGTGCTTTTGTTTTTGACACGGAATCTCAAAGATATGTTCTTGGCAGTGCTACTGATCTGTTCAATAACGGTTACCGTTATTTGAACTGGTTGATTGATGTACCAATGTTACTATTTCAAATTCTTTTCGTGGTCACATTGACCAGCAGTAAATTCAGCTCTGTCAGAAATAAGTTCTTTTTCCACGGTACTGCTATGATTGTGACCGGATATATTGGGCAGTTTTATGAAGTTACAAATCCAATGCTCTTCTTCTTTTGGGGATTCGTATCGTCTGTCTTTTTTGTCTTTATCTTGATCATTATGAAGAAGGTTATTGATGAAGGCAAGCAAGGCGCGCCTGAAGGTGCTCAGAGATATCTTGGAATGATCTGGAAACTCTTCTTTGTAGCCTGGATGCTCTATCCTGGTGCATATCTGATGCCATATCTCTTCAGTTTTAGCCTGGAGCCCGCATTGTCTGAAACAGCAGTTGTTGCAAGGCATATAACATATACAATCGCTGATGTTGCATCAAAAGTTATCTACGGGATACTGCTAACGCTCGCTGCACAGGAGATGAGTAAAGCAGAAGGATACGATTATGAGAAGATTGAAAACGCTATCTAATTAACATTTAGATTTTTTTGAAAAGCCCTGTTTTGTAAAACAGGGCTTTTATTTTAAACTGTCTGCCTCTTCTCAATTTCCATCAATACCCGGTTTTTAGCAGCATCTGCAATGAAACAGATACCGGCATTTAGACTGACAATACCGATGAGTCCTATCCAAAACCAGAGTGCCATGTGGCCCATATCCGGCTTAATCGGGCTTTTTGATTTGATGATAATTGCTTCACCTATAAAGTTTACACCGAGCCCTACTAGTGTCACACCAATTATAGCATGTCGTTTCCATATTTTTTTATAATTTACCATTGATTTACAATCTATTTGAGTTTACGATTACGATTTTTGATACATCCGGTCGATTAATAACATATGTGGGAGTGTGAGTACACTGATCAGTATAAATAGTAGGCTGATCATCTGGTTCTCTAATCCAAAAGCACCCTGAATAAACCACAAAAAACCCAACCCAATAAAAGAGATAAGTGTAAAGGGGATCGTTTTTAAATAGAGTGAAAAGGTGGAATGGTTTTGATCGTACATCTGTAAATGATCCCTTAGTTCGAAAAAGTGGTTCAAGGAGTGCCATATTCCAAAATATAGCCCAAATGAGAGCAGAGGATGAGCTGTCCAAAAAAGAAGAGCCAGCAGTCCGGTTAATAAAAACTCTTTATACAGAGTCATTCTTTTATGCAAGGCTATGAAAATCAATACTAAAAAATGCTGAGCCAACAGAGCTTTAGATATAAGTGTGGCACTCTCCAGTAAAAATAGTGACCTACTTAGTTCCTTCTGAATAGCAGCTTCTATAATGGGTATGGTAATTTCATGATGGAGAAGTATCGGCAGGCTCACCAGGAACAAACCTCTGGAGGTATAAATCAATGATCTGTAAATAGGATGCATCTCAGAAATCAGATAGGAGAGATCACCCTGTCCAAAGTGATAAACAGAGATCGCGATAAAAATGAAAAAACCTGCAATCGGGCTAAAAATCCATACAACCCCCAGAAGCATCATGATAAACAGATATGTTGAGTAGAATTTGAATTTATCATAGAAGTTGTTTTGAAGCCTGTATACAGATGAAGCAACGATATGATCAACTGCGCCATGCGGAATGCCGGTAACAACGATAAAGAAGGCGAAGATACTCAACACCAGCCAAACCGGTATTACCATTCCAAAAATAGTGGGCAAGGAGAATAGCAGAGTAATACTGCATAAGATTAAGAAAAGGCCTGTTTTTTTTGTTTCGGGCAGCCTTTCGGGGTTGATTTGTCTCTCATTCATAGTAAAATTAAAAACTTAGTAATTATTTTTGAGTAGTAGTGACCGGTTGTCGTAAATAGCTCTTAAGAACGGTTTAAATGGCAATTGAAGTAACAATTTCAGATCATCGACAACATCTGTTTTCTCATCCAGAAAGAGGAGGATATTTTCAATAGAGTTTTTCTTGAATAGAGCAGGGAAAATTTTCAATGAAGCTTCGGGATTATTTTTTAGTATGTGAAGTAACAACAGGTCATAAAACCTGAACCGTTTCTGTCCGGACTGTTCAGTCTGTATGGGTTCATTATTTGCAAGGGATTGAGCTATCTGGTCACTCATACGATGAATTCTGCTGAATGTATATCCGGTTGTTGGTTTTGTGAGTCCGGATACCTGGCCGATCATGTAGACATGTTTTGAACTAACCTTTTGATTTGGTTCACTTAATGCCATCGGTATAACACCCTTTTCGACTCTATAAATATCAAAATCTTCCCGGTTTAACTGATACCGGCTCTTTAGATATTTTATAATTTCATTTTCATACAGATTTTCACTGAGAAGAGAAGGAGAGAAGAGGGTATATTCAAAGAGTGCTTTTCTGTCACTGAAAGGCAATACATACATAAATGCCGTGGCGCCGTTCTGATCCGTATTAAAATCCATTAGCATCACACTTTCGGGGTTGAACTGGGGTTTATGACAGGCGATTTCCCATCCTAAAAAATGTTGTTTCAGTTGATGTTCATCAGATGTTTTACGCTTCAGAATACTTTGGAAAACAAATTTTGCATAATAGTTTTGATCCGCTGTTTGAACCTT
>SKZL01000276.1 GCA_007127395.1 Balneolaceae bacterium | reverse complement strand
GTTTGAGCACAGATTAATATTTCCGTCAGTTTGAGCGCAAATTAATATTTCCGTCAGTTTGCCTGTCCCGACTATACTCGGGGAGCGCAGTCCCGCCTGCTTTTTGGCGGGACGAAGTCGAAAACTTGTAGACTCTGATTCCTAATATCCGTACCATCAGCGCTCCAATGAATAAAGAGAAACTCTCATATCGAAAACAGATCAAGCCGGAAGCTTCTTTATTGGTAAAAATTGGTCTTCCGGTGATATTGGCTCAGCTACTTCAAATGAGCATGAGTTTTGTGGATACAGTGATGGCCGGACGCCTCTCCCCGGAAGATTTAGCGGCCGTTGCTGTCGGTTCCAGCCTGATGCTGCCATTGGCTGTCCTCTGCATGGGGACCATGATGGCTGTAACCCCAATCGTAGCTCAAAATGTAGGTGGCCGAAAGTTGAAGCAGATTGGGAAAAATGCCAGGCAGGTGTTTTGGCTGAGCCAGATCTTGGCTCTTCCCAGTTTCTTTATACTCAGAAATCTGGATATCGCTATGGTTGCTATTGGTGTAACCGATGAAATTATCCCAATTGCGATCGGTTATCTCAAAGCGATCTCCTGGGGGATATTTCCATTTTATGCTTACGCTGCTTTACGCTATTTCAGTGAAGGATTGAGTGTGACACGACCGGCGATGTTCATCGCATTAATCGGGCTCTTTGTTAATATACCGGCCAACTATGTGCTGATGTTTGGCAAGTTAGGGTTTCCCCAACTGGGTGCCATCGGAACGGGATATGCATCGGCAATCGTCTTTGTTGTCATGTTTATCGGTATGCTAATTTTTACCTATCGGTTTGAACCCTATCATCGGTTTGGGATTTTTGAAAGGTTCCGGTTGCCTGAAAAGAGGTACCTGAAAGAGTTACTTGGAATTGGAGTCCCGATTGGGGTGAGCTCCACAATGGAAGTCACCATGTTTGCAGCCGTGAGCCTGATGGTGAGTACAATCAGCACACTGGCCATCGCAGCTCACCAGGTGGCGATCAACTTTGCTGCGATGATGTTTATGATTCCATTTGGGCTATCTGTGGCGATCTCTGCCAGGGTTGGAAATTCGATTGGGCGCAAGCGTCCGGATGAAGCACGTTTTCGCGGGTTTGTGGGGGTGGTTGTCTGTTGTTGCGTGATGGCTGTGACCGCGGTGATTATTTTCCTTTTCCCCCGTCAGATTGCCTCCATCTACACGAACGAAGTAGCGGTGATTGACATCGCGGTTCAACTCCTCTTTATGGCGGCCATTTTTCAGTTATCAGATGGATTGCAAGTTGCCGGTTTCGGCGCATTGCGTGGGCTTAAAGACACGACAGTTCCCATGATCGTAAATCTGATTGCTTACTGGCTGATCGGCATCCCGGTTGCCTGGTATCTGGGCTTTCGGGCCGGATACGGTGCGCCGGGATTGTGGATCGGGCTGATTGCCGGCCTCACCGTTGCCGGAATTCTGCACAATGTTCGGTTTTTTAAAAAAACCGGGAAGTTGATGAATGACTGATGATCTTCAAATGCTTGCTTTTCTACTCATTCCATAAATCCGGAATGTGCTCATAACCACGTGCTCTTTCCAGAACGTGTTCAAACGGTTCCTCTTCACCTAAATGAACTCGATATAGCCTTTTTGAGGTTTCAGAAATGGCATCAACAAGGTGCTGATAGGGACGGTCAGTAACATCAATCAATCCGCAGTTCAGGTTCTCACCGTCGTATGACCGACCTGTAAGATCCTGATCCGGCCATTGAAAATAGGAGGTTCCGATCAGGCCGGGATGGGCATAAGCTGCTTCTGTATAGTGCCGGTACGCGATTCCCCGCTCCTCCTGTGTATCTACTTGCCAGAGTGATTGTGACATTCCCCTGTCCACCGTGCCGAAATGGTACTCACCGATCATCAATGGCATGTCTGTTGCTTCCATGAATCGGTCCATCATCTCATGCGATGGAGCCAACGTGTATGAATTGAAACTGAAAACATCAAAAACTCCTTTACATAACTCCAAAACCTCCTGCTGAGCACCTCCTCCAAAACGGATTCCCAGATTGAGGTGGCCGGGACTGTACCTTTTCAGTGCCTCATCAACCGTTTCGATAAAGATGCGAAACGTTTGATGCACAAAATCGACTCTTCTTTCTGGGGTATCCTCTTCATCAAGATACCGTACAAGCTCCTGTTTAATAGGACGATCGTCACTCTCCTGCAGGATGAGGTCGATCACCCTTGGTTCGATCCCCTGCCATGCCGGTTCGTTTCCGGTAAAATAACCGATCAGCCATGGATTATCCTTGTAGCGTTCTGTGGATCTCTCCACGGCTGCATCAATTCGATCTTCAAAATCGGGTGCATAGACATCCGCCAGGCCCATCAGGCTGCCGTCAATTCCAAGTCCGCCAAGTTGAGTCATAAACGGAACTCTGTTTTTCAGCCTTACTTCATCACTCGACCAGTTGGCAACCGTGTTCAATCCCCATCGGTTCATCCTGTTAAAAATATTGTCGATCGCTTTTTCGCGATAATTTTCACCATACCGGCGAATCAAATTCCAGGTACCAAACGATGCCCTGTCGGGCTGTTCCGGATCAAACCCTTTACCTTCCGGTGGCAGCTCTTTCCAGAGATTCGGCCGGTGATTGATCCTCACTGCATTTCCTCCACCACCCGGCTGAACCACATTCACACCGTGAGAAAGAAAAAGATAACCCTCAGGATCCACGAACCACCAGCGACCGTCTATTTTTTCCGTTCTGAAAAACCCGGTCCCTTCATCAACCCTCGCATTCAGATAACCGCCGTATTTCGAGTAGTTGTACTCATCCGTATCCACCGGGAGTTGATCTTCCGCTTCCCACTCCTCTCTCAACTGATCGAGTGAATTGATTTTCCCCTCCCAGTCGCCCAGGTTCCACTGGCCAAATTCATCCACGGCAGGGGTGTCTTCGAGATAAACATCACCGGGATCATCCACTGAAAGTGAAACCGATCGTATTTTAAACTCCTGATCTCCGATTGGCATACGCATGCGCACACCGATCGAATCGACACCTCTAAGGGGGACACGTTCGCCCCCACCTAAATTAACCCATCCGGTGTGGCGTGGTTGATTATACATCCCGG
>SKZL01000369.1 GCA_007127395.1 Balneolaceae bacterium | reverse complement strand
TGAACGGGTATCTGCTGGCGGGTGACGGACAGGGGGGCTTTACCGATGTGACCGAGCAATGGGCCCCGCAACTGCAGGGAGCCGGGATGATCACCGATGCGCTCTGGGCAGACCTGACCGGCAACGGGAGCAAGGAACTGGTCATTGCAGGGGAGTGGATGCCCATCCGCGTGTTTACCAATGGCGGCAACCGCTTTGAGGAGATCACCGCCGAGCTGGGCCTGGAGCATACCCGCGGGTGGTGGAACGCTATTGCCGCGGGCGATCTGAACGGGAACGGGCGCATCGACCTGATCGGGGCCAACCACGGGCTCAACTCTATGTTCAGGGCCTCGTCCGAGACCCCGGTGAAGATGTGGGTGGGTGATTTTGCCCAAAACGGGATGATCGAGCAGATCCTGACCGTGCCCAAACAGGGGCGGTACTATCCGGTGGCGCTGCGCCACGACCTGATCGATGAGATCCCGGCCCTGCGTGAGAAGTACCCCGATTACGAGAGTTACGCCGGACAGAGCGTGGATGAGATATTCACCACACAAGAGCTCTCGCAGGCGGTGGAGCTCAACGCGGAGATGCTCTCGAGCGTGGTGCTGTGGAACAGCCCGGATGGGATGCAACCTCAGGAACTGCCGATGAGGGCTCAACTGGCACCGATGTATGGCATAGCTCTGACCGATCTGACCGGCAACGGCCTGCCGGAGGTGATCATGGGAGGAAACCTGTACGACGTGAAGCCGCAGTCGGGCCCCTACGACGCTTCACGGGCAGTAGTGCTCACCTACCGCGATGGAGAGCTCCGAAGCATTCCGCCGCACCAAAGCGGAGTGAACCTCAATGGGGAAATACGGAAGATTTTGACCATAAAAAGTGATAAAAAACGTTATATTTTCATTTCTCGATATAATGATATTGTTGGTTCATTCGAAACCAATAACTGAATTAATTAATTAAAAATATCATCTGATTACTATGCGAATATCATGGTTTACAGTTCCTTTATTGTTTATTGGATTCGTAGTGATGAATGCCTGTTCATCTGATAATAATTACGATCAAATGGTACAAAGAGGATTGCAATCCGGCGTGCAAAACGACTCCCTGTTTTTAGGATACTATTTTGGTATGAGCTCTGATGATTTTCATTCACATAGCTGGGAAATGAATCAGCAAGGGATAATCACCGGTTTGGTAACAATTTCCTATTCATTTGATGACCTTGAAGGCAGTGCAACAATGGAATTCTTTCCAACATTTAACGATGGAAAAATTGTAAGAATGCCTGTTAATATCGAATACGATGCCTGGGCACCCTGGAACCAGCAATACTGGCCGGAACAGCTTGTTGAAGATTTAACGGAATATTACGGTGAACTTTACGGAGCTGAATTCAGATCTGTTTATGTTCCTGAAATCGAAAGGTACGCGCAGGTAGCTATACAGGGAAATAGAGAAATTCGGATCTATCGTAACTCTGAATCAGGAGTATTGGCTGATTTTATTGATCTGAATGAATTTGGTAATAAAGAGTAAACAATCTTATATGCTGAAAACCGGGTCGATTATTAATCTGATACTCATTGTATTGGTATTTTTCACTCTGAATTCTTGTGGAGTCAAGACAGATTCTGCTCCCTCACTATTTACATCTTTGCCAGCGGATCAGACAGGGGTACACTTCTCGAATGATCTTGTTTTCCTGGATCATTTCAACATCTACAACTATCGAAATTTTTATGACGGAGGAGGCGTGGCCGTCGGTGACCTCTCTGGAAATGGTCTGCCCGATATCTATCTTTCCAGCAATTTGGGGGATAATAAACTCTTCTTCAATCTGGGCGATTTTAAGTTTGAAGATGTAACCGAGCAGGCTGGAGTAGCCGGCAATAAGAAATGGTCGACAGGAGTCAGTTTAGTCGATATCAATGGCAACGGATTACTGGATATCTATGTCACCAATTCCGGTGAACTGGACGACCGTAGAAATGAGCTGTTTATCAATAACGGAGATGGCACATTCACCGAATCGGCAGCTGAATATGGCCTGGATGATCCCGGTTACTCAATACAGGCAACTTTTTTCGACTATAATGGTGATGGATTATTGGATCTCTATCTGATAAACAATGCGGATGAAGCCATCAGCAGTTTTAATCTGGAAGAGAATCTAAGATTCAGTAAAGATTACCTGGGAGGTGACAGGCTTTTCAGAAATGATGGTGGCTTTTTCACAGACGTAACCGAAGAGGCTGGCATCTTGAGCAGTGTCATCGGTTTTGCACTGAGTACTGCTGTTACAGATTTTAATAGAAATGGATTGACGGATCTGTTCATTGCAAATGATTTCTTTGAACGCGATTATCTCTATGAAAATTTGGGGGATGGTACGTTTGAAGAGATTCTGAATGATGAGATCATCAGAAGCAAAAGTGCCGCATCGATGGGTTCAGATATTGCAGACATGAATAATGATGGCTGGCCGGATATCTACGTTCTGGATATGCTCCCGGAAGATGAGAATCGAATCAAGGCAGTGACTATTTTTGAAAGTTATGATCGTTACATAGACAAAGTAAAATGGGACTATGGGCATCAGTTCACCAGAAATGTACTGCATCTGAATCAGGGTGGAGAAAACTTTAAAGAGGTGAGCCGGCTTGCAAATGTGGAGGCAACCGATTGGAGCTGGTCAGTGCTTTTGGCCGATTTTGATCTCAACGGATACAACGATATCTACATAACCAACGGACTTGTTCAGGATATCACCAACCTGGATTATCTTGAAGAGATTTCTGACCCGGAGACGATGAGATCCATTATTACTGAGGAGAATGTAGATTTCCGCAGGCTTATTGATATTATCCCATCCAATCCGATTCCTAACTATTTATTCAATAACCATGGCACCCTTGAGTTCAGCGACCGTACGCAGGAGTGGGGACTGGGTGAGCCGGGGTTTTCCAGCGGAGCGGCCTGGGCCGACCTCAATGGCGACGGAGCCCTGGACCTGATTGTCAACAATATCAACGCCCCTGCGCGGATCTACCGCAACCGGGCCACCGAACTCTATCCCGAGCGTACGTGGCTTCGGGTGGATCTTCGTGGCGAAGCCCCAAACACCCAGGGCATCGGCGCGCAGCTACAGGTCTG
>SKZL01000220.1 GCA_007127395.1 Balneolaceae bacterium | reverse complement strand
ATTTACGATCATATCCCACATCGTATCTGTAAGTCCGGATGGATCACCCAGCATCGGTTTTTGCATATTTAAGCCAAAGATTTGATCCATCGCGAACTCAAATATTTCCCAAAATGTACCTATCGTTACCGCAAACATAAATGCAAATAGGGCGATAAAACCGGGTTTCATATAGATTTCTACCCGTTTGCTCTCATTTAGAATGTACACCAGTAGAAAACCGAGTACTCCCATCAGCAAACCTGCTGTTGTGTGCAGTGCAACATCCCACCACCAGAGCCTCTGATAAAAATCGTGGACTTCACCGAGGTAGAGAGAGGATAAAGCAAAAAGGACAGCCATCAAGTGAAATTCAGCCGGAATCTCTACTTCCAATCTGGTTCTCGTGATAAAAGGGATAAATAGTGTGATAATGATCAGTGTAACCAGAAAAAGGGATAACCAGTTCTGACTGATTAAAAGAAAAGCCCATTCAATAAGCATCAGAATTAACAGTATCAGAATAAATATCCTGTGGCCTCTGTTTTCATCCCTGAGTTGTTCTGTTTCCTGACTATCTATCTTTTGCCCCATCTCTTGTCCTATTACTGTCCCTTTAAGTTACTTGTCAAAACTCAATTAAAGCTGGAATTCACTCCATCAGTAATGAGTAGTTAAGTTACACAAACCTGATCAAACCTGTGATTCCGGTAAAGTAATATTTCACATTTTAAAAAAATTCAGGTTTGAGACTACATTGCGTAACTTTGGGCTAATGATTTGAAAAATTATGGTAAATAAACAGAAAAAAGCCACAGAATTTGATGCCATCATTGTAGGTTCAGGGCCAAACGGACTTGCGGCTGCGATAAGCCTGGCTCTGGAGGGGTTGAAAGTGAAGGTATTTGAAGCTTCCGGAACCGTCGGCGGCGGTATGCGAACCGGGGAGTTGATAAGAAGCGGATACCTGCACGATATATGTTCAGCAATTCATCCCATGGCTGTCTCTTCACCATTTATGAACCGTTTACCGCTTGATAAGTATGGCCTTGAGTGGATTCATCCCGTCCATCCTGCGGCACACCCTCTTGACGATGAACCCGCTGCAATACTCTACAATGACATTCACGAAACAGCTTTTCATCTTGATGATGATGAAAAAATGTATCTGAAAAGTGTTGAAAATATTGCTGAGAAATGGGGATTATTGTCGTCCGATATTCTGGCTCCGCTCCGATTTCCTTCAAATCCTGCAGATATGATGAAATTTGGGTTAAAAGCCCTTCAGCCTGCATCTCTTTTTTCCAAACGTTTTAATACAGAACGGGCGAAAGCTCTCTTTGCCGGCATGGTTGCTCACACAATTTTACCTTTTGATAAATTGGCAACCGCTGCTGTTGGGCTGGTATTTTTTGCCACAGCTCACAACAAAGGCTGGCCGATACCAAAGGGTGGCTCACAATCGATAGCAGATGCAATGGCGAGATATCTGGAGACACTTGGCGGTGAAATTGAAACCTCTGCAGAGATCAAAAAATTATCAGATTTACCTTCGAGCAGTGCGGTCCTATTTGATTTGACGCCGCGTCAGGTATTGAGAATTGTAGGCGATGACTTTCCATTAAAATATAGAAGAAAATTGACCAGATTTCAGTATGGGTCCGGCGTCTTTAAAGTTGATTACATTCTAAAAGAACCGGTACCATGGAAAGATCATGAATGCAGAAGAGCGGGAACTGTACATGTTGGCGGAACTTTTGAACAGATAGCTGCCTCTGAAAAAAAAGTATATGATGGAGAACATCCGGACGATCCGTTTGTACTGGTTGCTCAGCAGAGCCTTTTTGATGAGTCAAGAACACCTGATGAGAAACAGACCTTGTGGGCTTATTGTCATGTACCAAACGGGTCAAAGAGTGATATGACCGAAAAAATTGAAAATCAGATCGAAAGATTTGCACCCGGATTTAAGGACGTTATTGATGAACGGATAACGATGAATACGATCGACTTCCAGGCCTACAATGCGAATTATATCGGCGGAGATATCAATGGCGGCAGACAGAACCTGTCTCAACTATTTTGCAGGCCTACAGGTATCTACCGGCCATATGCCACTCCGGCAAAAGGTATCTATTTCTGTTCGTCATCAACACCTCCCGGTGGCGGTGTACATGGAATGTGTGGATATCATGCAGCACAACTGGCTTTAAAAAATGAATTTGGATTCAAAAAATCGGATCTTCAGTTTAATCTCTAAATGCATTTTGATTCGCTCCATATTTACTCATTTAAAAAAATTACTCAATCCTCTTCTGCGGGCTGTAATCGCTATATTAAACGGATATTATGAATTATTTCAGTTTGATTGAGAGCATTCAGGGCTGGGCTCAGCGATCCTATTCTGCTCGAAGTAAATCAGGGACAGGTTTATGGAATCTGTTGACTCTGTCAGTGGCACTGTTGGTTGCGATTCCGGTTCTGACTGTGATTGCCAACATTTTCATACCATCGGGTGATGTGTGGCAGCACCTCGCTTCCACAGTTCTTCCGGCGTATGTCAAAAACTCTTTTTGGCTGATGATTGGTGTTGGTATGGGCGTGTTCATACTTGGAGTAGGCACCGCTTGGTTGGTTACCATGTGCAGGTTTCCCGGGAGTCGCTATTTTAACTGGCTGCTGATATTGCCAATGGCTGTACCGGCATACCTCATGGCATACACCTACACTGATTTTCTCGCGTTTACAGGACCGGTTCAGAATATGTTAAGGGATTTTACCGGATGGGGCTTCGGAGACTATTGGTTCCCAAATGTGCGGTCACTTGGCGGAGCCATTCTGATGATGTCATTTGTCTTTTTCCCATATGTATATCTGCTTACCCGGGCAGCATTTTTGGAACAATCGGCATCACTGATGGAAGCCGGACGAAGCCTTGGGGCAACTCCTTTCCAAAGCTTCTATAAAATTGCACTACCCCTGGCCAGGCCATCCATTGCAGCGGGTATGGCTCTCGCATTAATGGAGACACTCAACGATTTTGGTACCGTCGACTATTTTGGGGTTCAAACGTTCACGACCGGCATCTACCGTACATGGTTTGGACTCGGTGAACGCGCTGCTGCTGCTCAGTTAGCCGGTTTCCTGCTTATCTTTATTCTCTTCTTGATTCT
>SKZL01000324.1 GCA_007127395.1 Balneolaceae bacterium | reverse complement strand
TTTTCAAAACCATGCTTTACAATATGCGCAAATTATTCATGCGATCAAGACAGATGGAGAGTCTGTTGTGAGTGGGGAAGAGAGTCTTCAGTCACTTGCAGTCGTGGAGTCGATCTATCGCTCTTCAGAATTAAGAAAAGAAGTATTCATAAAAGAGTTTATATCAGTCAAGAAGATCTGAATAGTTCTTATAAAAAGGATATTTTAAGAGATGAGAAAAATTTATCATAACAGATTTCGTGCAATGGGAACCCGTTTATATGTCCTGTTTCCGGATCTGGACCATAACCATGGTGAACGGGTTTTTAATAAGATCAAAAAAGAGGTAGAGAGAATAGAGTCCAGGATTAGCTGGTTCAGGGATGACAGTGATCTGTCCAGAATCAATGATCTGGCAGCTCAAGAACCTGTTGAGCTGGATGATGAGATGTTGGATATACTGCTTGTTTGCCAAACCTGTTGGGAATTGACAGATGGACTGTTTGACATCACTTTGCGTCCGCTGCTCAACTATTGGAGATCAATGGATCCGGAGAACCCGGATGAATCGAAGTTTTTACAAGTTAAAGAGCGAACCGGGCAAGAAAATGTTCGGATAGATGAAGAGAGACAAGCATTAACTTTTGATCAGGAAGGTGTTGAAATTGATCTGGGCGGATTTGGAAAGGGATATGCTCTGGAGAAAATTAAAGAGATGCTGATTGAAAAGAAGGTGAATCGGGCTTTTATTAGTTTTGGTGAGAGTTCTATATTGGCTTTGGGTGATCATCCGGCCGGTGGCGACTGGAAAATAGGTATTCGAAACTATATGGAACCCGGTTCCAGTGCATATGAATTTAAAGTAAGAGACGGATCGGTCTCTACATCCAGTAATTTTCATCTTACGGATGGCGGTTCACTTGAAAAGCATTCACATATTATTGACCCGATGACCGGTGAAGCACCGAGTGCACTCAGTTCAGTAAGTGTTAAATTTTCATCAGCAGTGGTTGCCGAAATGATGTCAACAGCCTTTTTGATATGCTCTGATGACAATAAGATTATCGAAGTAGTTAATAAATATCAAGGAATGGAAGCTATCCGTGTGAATTATGACACAGGTGCTCCCAAAATCACACAATTTCACAAAACATGAGAAGATTTAACAGAAGACAATTTTTAGAGATGACCGGTGCACTTGCCGGCTCATCAATAATGGCAACAGCCATGCCTTGGTTTTCCATATTTAATAAACCAGCGCCTTTTGGAGAGGGTGCATCCGATAGAGTTCGAGTGGGCATCATCGGAGTTGGCTCCAGAGGGAGGGCACTTTGCCTGAACCTTCAGGAACTTCAGAACCGGATGAATCTGGAAATCGTTGCAGTATGTGACAATTACAAACCTCATTATGAGAGAGCCATTGAACTGACCCATGGTGAGGCCAAGGCATTTCTGGATTACAGAGAGATGATCGATTCGGTTGAAATGGATGCTGTTGTAATTGCATCACCACTTCATGAACATGCAAAGCAGACTATTGACTGCCTTCATGCAGGAATCCATGTATTCTGTGAAAAAGCGATGGCCCGTACACTCGATGATACAAAAGCGATGTATGATGCCTATAAAGAGACCGGTAATATTATGTTGATTGGACATCAAAGATTATTCAGTCCGGTCTATCTGGAAGCTATGGATCGGCTCCAGAATGGCGATATCGGCCCCATTACGATGTTGCGTGCCTGGTGGACCCGTAACACTGATTGGGTTTTCTATCAAAATACCGGTGGACGCGGAACAGCACTGGACAGGCAACGGAACTGGAGATTTTATGACGAATTCTCTGCAGGGATGATATCCGAATTGGGTTCTCACCATTTTCAGGTGGCAAACTGGGTTTTGGGAGCTCAGCCTCTATCGGTGATGGGTAGCGGCAGTATCAATCACTTTACGGATGGAAGGGAGGTTTGGGATAACTTCTCACTGGTGTTCAAATATCCGGAAAAAATTCATTTTAGCTACGACTGTATCACAAGTAACAAACATAATGGAATGCAGTTTCAGGTGTTGGGTAACGATGGAACCATGGAGCTGGAGTCTAATCTACAGTTTGAAGAGTTTCCGGCAGAACCACCATCCATTCAGGATCTGATCCAAAATATCGAAGATGGTGAAAATGAAACCATTCCGATTGGTGGTGCTACCTGGATACCTGATACTCAATTGAGGTTGGGTGGTGATTACATTTCACCTGGATATGAACTGGATGATACTCTTCTCTATCTGGAAGGTTTTATCAATTTTGTGAGAGAAGGGAGCGCACCGGAGAAGCTTACTTTGGAGGGGTATAATGCCTCTACCTGGACGCTTCTAGCCGAACAGGCCACTAAGACCGGTAAGGAGATCACACTGCCGGATAAGTACCGGGTTTGAGCGAGAAAAATTCAGTAGAAAAGTGAACAAGGTCACTCTTGAATGGTACACATTTGTTAAATAATTTGACTGTATGAAATATTTCACACCCGGCAGTAGTTGAGTGTTAGTTATAACTCGTCCCCCCAATAATGCCTCTCCCGATCCCGACAGCTGTCGGGACGGGGCAGACATTATTTTGGGGGATAGAAGCTTATAATGTGATTTCAATATAAACCATAATAGTTCAGAGTTATGCATAAAAATAGAATCACCCGAAAAGATTTTTTAAAGACTACAGGTGCACTTGCAGGTGGGGCATTAATTTCAGCACCGGCTATTAGTAAAGCTTCCGGACACTTCAGAAATAAAAGAAGATTGGCACTGGTTGGAACAGGTGTTCGGGGAGTCAGCATGTTCGGACGCAGTTTACGTCAAAACTACTCTGATTCGGTGGATCTTATTTCAATTTGTGATATCAATCCCGGACGGTTGAAAGTGGCTCAAGAGTATATCGGCGGTGAGCTTCCCATGTACACAGATTTGAGTGAAATGCTGACTCAAGAGAAACCTGATGTATTAATTGTTACTTCGAGAGATGATGTGCACCATGAACATATCATTACCGGGATGAGGCACGGTTGCGATATAATAACTGAAAAGCCGCTAACTATCGATGAGGTTAAGGCTCAGGAAATCATTGATGCTGAAAAAGAGTATGGACGTAATGTTATTGTAACATTTAACTATCGATATCCACCTTATAGAGCAAAGAT
>SKZL01000275.1 GCA_007127395.1 Balneolaceae bacterium | reverse complement strand
GGGAGAGTTCATCCGGAAAACCAATCGATACCTCAAAGGTTGGTGTGCTCTTATCCCTGTCTGAACCGATCCAGATCCAGAAGAACTCACTCCACTCCTGTCCATGCGGGATCGCACCAATCAGGTCATAAGAAACCGTGAATGTTCGTTCTGTATCTTCTGCTTCATAATGCCAGGTAATCCCGACTTCATCACCGGTTTCAGCAATCGAATAGGTTCCCGGTTCACCGCTGTCTGACAGGAGATAATCCTGGCCCTGTTCACTCACCCGAATATTCCTCATCTCATCAAAACCTGCCCGGGGCAGCCAATAATCTGCCCAGCTGAACGATCCCTGAAAATGGTAATTTCTGGATTCGCTGATCTCTATGGTTCCATTTCGCAGGATTTCAACCTCTACTTTGATCTCCGGTATCTGATATTCCTGTTGAGCCAAACTTTCGGAAATACCTACAGCTAAAAGCAGTGAGGCAAGTAAAAAACATCGCATCTTTTTCATGAAATGGTACATGGTCTTTTTTTAAAATATTTATTCCATCTGGTAATGTGGTGCTGATCATACCAAATATGAATAAATATCCTCTTGGATACCACCATTTTATAAAATATGGCCGTTGTGTAGACCTGTTACTGAGAAAATCCTATTGTATCATAATGATACAATAGGATTTTAAGGAGCGCCCCGTTTCAATATCATTAGGGTCAAACTCTTTGGCTTGCATCATTGCCCTCTTCGCCAAACTTTTCACACAATTTGATCAGGATATGCGCAATTCGTTTTTCGACGGAAAGTGAGGTCAGGTGATGGATCTGATCCCGGGCAGAGTTCAGCTTCACTGTCAAGTCCCTGAAAAAAAGGAACCATCCCCAATTTTTCCAATTGCACATCCAGCGTACATTGGTGTTTCTTGATAGTGTGTGAATTGAGTGGAGTTGTTCTATTAGCAGTCATTAAAGGAAATAGTTTATTACCGTGTGAACATCACATGCTTGACTGATATTTTTACAAATTACTGGAATCTAAGGCTCAAAAAACAAACTGATTTGATCACTGAAATACCTTCTGTGACACAGAATTTGGATCAGGTTCCTATAGCAAATTGAATCAAATTCACTGAATATTTGATCTATTGATCCGCATTTGATGATCAAAAACCCGTATTTATTATTAATATGGGCTTTTTCGAAAATTACTTCTTGAGCAGATCTCTAATCTCGGTCAGAAGTTTTTCCTGAGCCGGTATCTCTGCAATGGGTGCGGGTTTGGCTTCTTCTTTTCGTTTTGTCTTTTCAAAAACCTTGATCACTATAAATATTGCAAAACCAATAATCAAAAAATCTACGACTGTTTGAATAAACACACCATAGTTTATTGTGACGGCCTCGACTTCTGCAGTTGCCTGTTGAAGTGTCAGCATCAGATCGGAAAATTCAACACCACCCAACAAAAGGCCGATTGGAGGCATTAACACATCGTTCACAAAAGAGGTTACAATTCTCCCGAAAGCTGCGCCTATCACAACGGCAACAGCAAGGTCGAGTACGTTTCCACGCATAATGAAACTTTTAAAATCATTGGCTAAGCTCATAACGATATTGGATTAGTTCGTGTTTAACTGCTTGTACGAGAATATCACAATTGAAACCATTATGCTACCTTATAGTTAGAAATTTTTGCCTAAATATCACCGACTAACTTGAAGAAAAAATCTTCGAGTTATTGATCTACTTGTGAAAAAAATGCAATTTTTCTGCGATTTTGACATCATTCGATTTTATATAAACAAAAAACTGAGATCTGCTTTGATTGACTTCAATCTGATACCGGTTAGTTTTTCTCATTCAGAGATAGACAGTTCCCCCCTAAACGCTTTGCGTATCTTCCCCACTCAAAGGGGAACCGGTTATTTCCTGCATTTTCAGTAACCGTTTCCAGTTATCATCTACCTGTTTCTGGATCTCTTTGATGCCGTTTGTGGTTGTTCCATTAAACAGATGAGAAAATCTTCCCTGGGGTTTCAGATAGTCGGTTACCGGCCTCTCTTCTTTAGGCAGATAGCTGATTTTCAGTTCACCGTTTTCAGATTCTAAAAGTGGAAAGTACCGGGTCTCGACAGCCTGCCGTGCAAGCTCGATGGAGATCTCCGGATCGTGTTTATGCCCCGGCGGACAAGGCCCGTCAATCATCAAAAACCGAAAACCACGGTCATCCCTCGCTTTTTCGAGTTTTGGGACAAGGTCATTCAAAAAAGCGGGCGAAGCTGTGGCATAATATGGCAGGTTATGAGCCTCGATAATCCCCATCAGGTTTTTTGCGGGCAGCTTTTTGCCGGATGGGTCTGTCGTGGTTTTGGCCCCTGAAGGCGTGCCCGTACTGCTTTGTACCCCGGTGTTCATATACGCAGCGTTATTATTGCAGATATATATAATATTCTCCTGCCTGGCCGCCGCACCTGACAATGCCTGCAGTCCGATATCAAACGTACCGCCATCTCCGGCCAGCACCACTACCGATGTATCTGTTTTGCCCTGCCTGTCGAGCGCATGCCTGACCCCCGTTGCGGTCGCAGCGGCTGCGGCAAACACGGTGTGAACCACGGTGCCCTTCATCAGGTTCATGGGATTGGGTCCTGCAATAATTGAAAAACAACAAGCAGGCACCACATACACGGTATTTTCACCCATCACGTGAGAGACATACCGCGCGAGAAGTGTCCAGCCACATCCCCGGCAGCTCAGTGCCCCGCTGTACATATTTTCCTGCTCTATGATAAATTTGTTTACCGGTTCCATAATCTTCATTTTATCCAGGTTACTTCATCGGTTTGCGGAGAATCTACGTCAAGATTGATGATTTTTTTGATTGTATCCACAGATACATCCCTGCCGCCCAGGCCGGCATAAACCCCGAACACTTTACCGGTTTTGCCGTACATCGCCCGTTTCATCTCCTGCATCAGCGCACCTTCGGAATCTCCCGTGAAATTTCTGTCAATAGTGATAATGGCGCAATCCTTCCCGGCCGGCTTGATCGCTTCCAGGATCGATTGCCTCGGAAACGGTTTAAAGAGACGGATTTTAAGCAGGCCGGTATCGGGATAATTGTCAAGCACCTCTCTCACAGTAGTTGTGATGGTGGCCATTGTGACCAGAATCTTTTTGGTATTTT